>NZ_SCND01000280.1:0-8306 GCF_005503585.1 Pseudomonas sp. 2VD | reverse complement strand
GTCCTCCGCCTTCACCCCGTCGGCCAGCAACGCCACTTCCAGGGTGTACTTGGCGCCCTTGCGCAGGCCACGCTTGCCGGGGAACTCGCGGACGTTCCAGAAATCCGCCCAGGACTGCGGCGCCCTGGCCAGCTTCGTCGAGTCGTAGGCCATCACCATCGACCAGACGTAGGTGGCCACCCCGCACTCGCTGAAAGTGCCGGGGACGAACTGCGCGGGGTCGCCGAAACGCGCCGGGTCGAGGCGTTCGAACAGCCCCTCGTCGCAGCCGCGGAGCAGTTCGGGGCTCTCCACCTCGACCACGTCCCAGCTGACCTTGCCGACGTCGACCATGGCCTTCACCTTGGCCATTTCGCCGTTGTATTCGCCGGCGACCACCTGCCCGCCGCCGCTTCGCTCGAAGGGTTTGAAATAGGCCTGTTCCTGGGCGGCCTTGGTCGCGCCGCCGAAGGAGATCACCGTCAGGCTCTGGCTCTGCGCCTGGGCCGCCGCGGCGAACGCCAGGCCGAACAGGGACAACCGGGAAAACACGTGTGCGTACTGGTGCAAGGACTTGTACATGGAACACTCCCACAGCCGATTGGCATTGTTGTGATGTTGCTGAGGCAGTTGCCGGCCAGAGGCCGAAACGGTTCCGCGCGCGGTCGCCAGGCGCCGCATCGTCGTTATGGGGGGACGCTCCGTGTCGCCGGCGACCCGGCCGAGGCCGGGCCGCCGGGGCGCGTCAGAGCACGCCGATCTCGCGCGCGGTGCGATCCACCGCGATACGGGTCTTGTCGATCAGTTCGTCGATCTCGGCACGCCCGGCCACCAGCGCCGGGGCCATGATCATGCGGCCGAGGGTGGAGCGGATGATCACGCCCTCCTCGAAGCCGATGGTGCGGCAGCGCCAGGCCAGATCGTTCTCGTTGGCGAAGCGCTTGCGGGTCGCCTTGTCCTCGGCGAACTGCAGCGCGGCGACGAAGCCGGCGCCCTGGACCTCGCCGACCAGCGGATGGTCGCCGAAGACCTCGCGCAGGCAGCGTTGCAGGTAGGGACCGGTCTCCTCCCGGACCCGCGTGACCACGCCCTCGTCGCGCAGCGCCTTGAGGTTGGCGATGGCCACCGCCGCCGCCACCGGGTGGCCGGAATAGGTCAGGCCGTGGGCGAACACCCCGCCCTGCTCCACCAGCACCTCGGCGATGCGCTTGCCGAGTACCAGGCCGCCCATGGGGATGTAGCCGGACGTCAGGCCCTTGGCGATGGACAGGGTGTCCGGCTGGAAGCCGAAGTGTTCGTGGGCGAACCATTCGCCGGTGCGGCCGAAGCCGCCGATCACTTCGTCGGCGCACAGCAGCACGTCGTACTGCCGGCAGATGCGCTGGATCTCCGGCCAATAGCTTTGCGGCGGGAAGATCATGCCGCCGGCGCCCTGGAAGGGCTCGGCGACGAAGGCGGCGACGTTCTCCGCGCCCAGCTCGAGAATCTTCTCCTCCAGTTGCAGCGCCGCGCGGCGACCGAACTCGGCCGGGCTCAGCTCGCCGCCGTTGGCGTACCAGTAGGGTTCGTCGATGTGGGCGAAGTCCGGCAGCATGCCGCCCATCTCGTGCATGAGCTTCATCCCGCCGAGCGCGGTGCTGCCCAGGGTCGAGCCGTGGTAGCCGTTCCAGCGGCCGATCATGATCTTCTTCTGCGGCTTGCCGAGGATCTGCCAGTAGCGCCGCACGGTACGGATCAGCACCTCGTTGGCCTCGGAGCCGGAGTTGGTGTAGATCGCGTGGCTGTAGTGGTCCGGCAGCAGGCTGAAGAGCATCTCGGAAAGCTCCACCACCGCCGGGTGGGTGGTGTGGAAGAACATGTTGTAGTACGGCAGTTGTTCCAGCTGGCGGCTGGCGGCGGCGGCGAGGTCCTGGCGGCCGTAGCCGAGGTTGGTGCACCAGAGGCCGGACATGCCGTCCAGGTAGCGCTTGCCGTCGTTGTCCCAGAGCTGCAGGCCATCGCCGCGGACCATCACCCGCGGGCCTTCGCGGTTCAGCGCCTTCTGGTCGAGGAAGGCGTGGATGTGGTGCGCGGCGTCCAGTTGCTGGTAGTCGCGGGTGTCGCGCTGCGGGTTGAGCTGAGCGGTCATCGTCTGTGTTCTCCTTGTTCCCTTGGCGCGTCAGGCCGAAGGGGATTGCAGGGGATCGAGGGCGACGGACTTGCCCTGGGCAGTCTCACCGGCCGTCTCGAGCGGTTCGGGTACGAAGAGGGGCTTGCGCATCACGCCCTTGATCCACACCACCGCCACCAGCGAGACCACGCCCAGCACCACGCCGGCGCTGGCGAAGATCCGTCCGGTCATTTCCGGGGTCGGCGAGACGTGGACTACCGCGTAGATCATCCCGGCGATGCCGAACATTTGCGGCAGCGGGTAGAACGGCGTGCGGAACGGACGGGCGATGTGCGGATAGCGACGGCGCAGGGCCAGCACGTCGACGTGGGCGATGATGTAGGCCAGCAGCCAGGCCAGCGCGGCGGCGAGCAGCAGCAGGTTGATCGAGTCCGGGTCCTGGCCGAGGATCAGGATCGGCAGGCCGGTGATCGCGGCGACGAACAGCACCGCCACCCAGGGCGTGCGCGCCCGCCGGCTGAGCTGCTTGAATTGCGGGAAGGCCTGGCCGTTCTGCGCCATCCCGTAGAGCATCCGCGGGATCGCCGCCAGCGACGAGTTGAGGGTGCTGCAGGTGGCGGTGATCGCGGCGATCACCAGGAACATCTGGCCGTACTCGCCGAACACGCGGTTGGCGAAGAGGAAGTGTGGCAGCGGGTCGCCGGCCAGTTCCGCCTGCGGGATGCACAGCAGCGCACCGAAGCAGTAGAGGGCGATGGTCAGGAAGATGATGCTCAGGCCGAGGATCATCGAACGCGGGATGTTGCGCTCCGGACGCCGCGTCTCCTCCACCAGCGGGCAGACGAACTCGGCGCCGACGAAGCCCCACACGGCCATCGCGGTGAGCGCCAGGGCGCTTACCCCGAGCGGGTTCCAGCCGCTCGCCAGGGCGGTCTGCACGGAGGCGTGCTCGCTGCTCACCGCACCCAGGCCGAGTACCAGCAGGACGATCATCATCAGCAGCGCCAGGGCGCTCTGCAGGCGCGCGAAGATGTCGATGCCGAGCAGGTTGAGCAGGGTGAACAGGCCGAGCACGCCGTAGGCCACCAGCATCGGCGGCAGCGCGCCGGGGTAGACCTTGCCGATGATCAGGTCGAGCAGCAGCAGTTCCGCCGAGAGGGCGAACATCGCCACCACCACGTAGCCGGAAAAGGTCGCCAGGATCGCCGGGAAATGCCCGATGGCCACCTCGGTGTAGCTGCTCAGGCTACCGGCGCGGGGAATCATCAGTGCCAGCTCGGAAAAGGAAAAGGCGTAGCTCAGCGCCAGCAGGTAGGCCACTCCCAGCGGCACGATGAAGCCCAGGCCGGCCGTCCCGGCGCCTTGCAGCATCAGCACCATCACGCCCTGGGAAACCACCAGGCCGATGGCCACCGCCAGCAGCGGTCCCAGCCCGAGCACGCGGCGCAGGGCCGGCTCACGCACGTTCGGTGTGTCGTTCATTCGATCGTCCTCTTGTTGTCGTTATCGGCATCGAGTCGTGTCGCGTCCGTCGCGTCTTCAGCGCAACTGGAACCAGGTCGTCTTCAACTGGGTGTACTTGTCGAAGGAATGCAGCGACAGGTCGCGACCGAAGCCGGACTGCTTGCCGCCGCCGAAAGGCACCGCGACGTCCAGCGCGTCCACGGTATTCACCGACACCGTTCCGGCATTCAAGCGCCGCGCCACCCGGTGCGCACGGTGCAGGTCGTCGCTCCACAGCGAGGCGGCGAGGCCGTAGCGGCTGTCGTTGGCCAGGCGTATGGCCTCGTTCTCGGAGTCGAAGGCGCTGATCGCCAGCACCGGACCGAAGATTTCCTCGCGGGCCAGCTGCATGTCCGGGCGTACGTCGCCGAACAGGGTCGGTTCGATGAAGTTGTCCGAACCGTTGATCGTCAACTGGCGGCCACCGCCGAGCAGGGTCGCGCCCTCGCCTTGTGCCCGCTCGATGGCGGCGAGGATCCCGGCGGTCTGCCGGCGGTCGACGATGGCGCCGGCGCGGCTGGCCGGGTCCAGCGGATCGCCCGGCTGCCAGTCGCGGGCCTTGGCCAGCAGGCGCTCGACGAACTCGTCGTGGATCGAACGCTCCACCAGCAAGCGCGAGTTCGCCGAACAGACCTCGCCCTGGTTGAAGAAAATGCCGAAGGCGGCCTTTTCCGCCGCCAGGTCGAGATCGCGGCAATCGGCGAACACCAGGTTCGGACTCTTGCCGCCGCACTCCAGCCAGACCTGCTTGAGGTTGGATTGCGCGGAATACTGCATGAAGTACTTGCCGACCTCGGTGGAGCCGGTGAACACCAGTGCGTCCACCTCCGGGTGCAGGCCGAGGGCCTTGCCGGCCTGCTCGCCGAGGCCCGGCACCACGTTCAGCACGCCTTCCGGCACCCCCGCCTCCAGGGCCAGCTCGGCCAGGCGCAGGGCGGAGAACGGCGACTGCTCGGCCGGCTTGAGCACCACCGAGTTGCCGGCGGCCAGGGCCGGGGCGAGCTTCCAGGCGGCCATGTCGAGCGGGAAGTTCCACGGCACCACCGCGCCGATCACCCCCAGCGGCACGCGGGTAATGGTGGCCAGGGCCTGCTGGGCGGTCGGCGCGACCTGGTCGTAGAGCTTGTCGAGGCTTTCCGCATACCAGGCGAAGACGTGGGCGGCGCCGGGCACATCGATGTTCCAGGCGTCCATCACCGGCTTGCCCATGTTCAGCGAGTCGAGCAGCGCCAGCTCTTCGCGATGGGCCAGCATCAGCTCGGCCAGGCGCAGCAGCACGCGCTTGCGCTCGACCGGGGCGAGACGCGCCCAGGGGCCTTCGTCGAAGGCGCGGCGGGCGGCGGCCACTGCCGCGTCGACGTCGGCCGCATCGCAGGCCGCGACCCGCGCCAGCAGGCGATTGCTCGCCGGATCGATGGCGTCGAAGGTAGCGCCGCTGGCGGCCGGACGCTGGCGGCCGCCGATCAGGGCCTGGTCGATGAAGCGCTGTGTCGCGGCGCGCCGTTGCCAATCGCTGAGTTCGAACACCCCACCTTCTCCTTGTTATCTCGCCGGTCTGCGCCGGTCGTGGTTCTGCACGCATGGCCCGGACCGCCGGGAGGCGGACCGCTGTCCATGGGGTCGATGGGGAAGGATGGTCGCGCAAGCCGCGGCGAAGGAAAATTATTAAAAATGTCCTCGGGACATAAGAAAAAGCTGGCCAGGCGTGCCCCGGCAAAGTGCGTCGTGCTGGGTTATCGTGCAGGCGGGCAATCGTCGTCGCGGCCAGCGCCGCGACGCTCGGCAGCGGCCTGCAACTTGCTTGCAGCGCGGCGGACACAACAATCGAGGCGCGCACGCCCGGCCCGGGGAGGATGATGCGCCGATGAGGTCTTGCAGTGGCGTCCTATACCTTGCGGCAACTCAAGTATTTCGTGACCACCGTGGAATGCGGCAGCGTGGCCGAGGCCTCGCGCAAGCTGTACATCGCCCAGCCGTCGATCTCCACGGCGGTGAAGGGTCTGGAGGAAAGCTTCGGCGTGCAGCTGTTCATCCGCCACCACGCCCAGGGCGTGTCGCTGACCCCCGCCGGCGCGCGCTTCTACCGCAAGGCCCAGGAACTGCTGCGGATGGCCCACGAGTTCGAGCAGAACGCCCTGGCCGACAACGACGTGATCGCCGGGCAGATCGACATCGGCTGCTTCGAGACGGTCGCCCCGCTCTACCTGCCGGGCCTGATCGCCGGCTTTCGCCAGGCCTATCCGGGGGTGGAGATCCGCATACGCGACGGCGAGCAGCAGGAACTGGTGCAAGGCCTCACCTCCGGGCGCTTCGACCTGGCCTTCCTCTACGAGCACGACCTCGACTCGACCATCGAGACCGAGCCGCTGATGCCGCCGCAACGACCCCACGCGCTGCTCCCCGAAGGGCACCGCTTCGCCGGGCAGGCGCAAGTGTCGCTGCGCGACCTGTGCCTGGAACCGATGATCCTGCTCGACGTGCAGCCCAGCCGCACCTATTTCGTCAGCCTGTTCGAGGAACTCGGCCTGACGCCGAACATCGCCTTCAGCTCGCCGTCCATCGAGATGGTGCGCGGCATGGTCGGCCAGGGCTTCGGCTTCTCCCTGCTGGTCACCCGCCCGCATTCGGAATGCACCTACGACGGCAAGAAGGTGGTCATGGTCGACCTCGCCGAGCCGGTGTCCACCTCCGGGCTCGCCGCCGCCTGGCTGAAGCGCGCGCAACTGACCAAGCCGGCACGATTGTTCGTCGACTACTGCCGGGAGCAACTGGGCAAGCTCGCCGAGCGCCGGCACTGATCCTCAGCTTTCCGACATTCCAAGAGGAATTTTCTTCCTGACAAAGACGAATCCGATGACTGTGGCAAAAAGCCTCCGTTGCTAGGGTGGCCGGCGCTCCGGACCACCCCGGTCCGGCAGGTCACCGGCAGCAAGGGCACCATCCGCTGAGTTCCGTTAGCCTATCGGCGGCTCAGGCTGCCGAAGCGGGATTCCATCCGGTCAGTGCAACTCCGCCTTCCCCAAGGCGTTTCCAGGCCGTCATGCTCCGCCACGCGCTAGGACATGACGGCCCTTTTTACCCCTCCCGCGCCGCCTCAGGCACAATCCCCCGACGCCACCGGCCAGGGGAACGCGGATGCTGATCGACGAAGAAATCACCCTCAAGAAGCTGGAAACCTTCCTCGCCTTCATGCGCACCGGCAACCTGGCGCGCGCGGCGGCGGAACTGGGCACCAGCAACGTCAGCGTGCACCGCGCCATCCACTCGCTGGAAAGCGCCCTGCGCTGCCCGCTGTTCAAGCACGAGGGACGCAACCTGACCCCGCTGGAAAGTGCCTACGTGCTCGAGGAGCGCGCGCAGAAGCTGGTCCAGGAGGTGCTCGACACGGTGCGCCTGACCCGCGAGGCGGCCGGCTTCTCCGCCGAGCGTTTCAAGCTCGGCGCGCTCTATTCGCTGACGGTGAAGACCGTGCCGCAACTGATCATGGGCCTCAAGCTGCGACGCAGCGCGCTGAACATCGACCTGATCCTCGGCTCCAACGTCGATCTGTTCTACCAGCTGAAGAACATGGAGCTGGACGCCATCCTGGTGTCGCTCAACGACAGCGTCAGCGATCCCGACTGCGAGCACCTGCCGCTGTTCTCCGATGACATCTTCCTCGCCGTGCCGGTGGACTCGCCCTACGCCAGGCTCGCCGAGATCGATCTCAGCACCCTGCGCGACACGCCCTTCGTCACGCTCACCCAGGGCTTCGCCACCCATCAGGACGGCACCCGGGTGTTCCAGCAGGCCGGCTTCGAACCGCAGATCGCGATGCAGGTGAACGACATCTTCACCCTCCTCAGCATGGTCAGCTCGGGGGTCGGCCATGCGCTGCTGCCCAAACGCATCGAGGCGGTCTACGAGAACCGCGTGCGGCTGATCCCGCTGCAACCGCGCTATCGCCTGCAGCAGCACATCGGCGTGGTGTTCCTCAAGGCCAAGGAGCGCGACCCGAACCTGCTGGCGTTGCTCGCGGAGTGCCGGATGTACAGCCTGCGCCTGGAGCAGGAGGCGGCGGGATAGCGGACGGAAGTCCACATTACCGCTGGCCCGCTGACCTCTCCCCAACCCTCGCCCTTCAGGGAGAGGGTGCCCGGAGGAGCCCGCTCACCCAACCAGGCCGCGCACGCTGAAATACAGCAGCGACGGCCCCAGCAGACAACCGATGGCGGTATAGAACGCCGCGGTCAGGCAACCGTAGGGCACCAGCTTCGGGTCGGTGGCGGCGAGGCCGCCGGCGACGCCGCTGGAGGTGCCCATGAGACCACCGAAGATCACCGCCGTACGTGGATTGTTCAGGCCGATGTAGGGCGCGACGAAAGGCGTCAGGACCATCACCAGGATCGCCTTCACCAACCCGGCGGCGATGCTCAGCGCCATCACCTCGGAGCTGGCCCCCAGGGCGGCGCCGGTCACCGGTCCGACGATGTAGGTGACCGCGCCGGCGCCGATGGTGGTCAGGCTGACCGCATCGGTGTAGCCGAACGCCATGGCCACCGCGACCCCGGCGACGAACGACGAACCGACCCCGAGGAACAGCGACACCACCCCGGAAACCCCTGCCCGACGCAGTTCCTCGACATTCACCCCGAAGGCCGTGGCGACGATGGCGAAGTCGCGCAGCATGGCGCCGCCCAGCAGGCCGATACCGGACATCAGGGGCACGTCCACC
>NZ_SCND01000027.1:0-30727 GCF_005503585.1 Pseudomonas sp. 2VD | reverse complement strand
GCCGGGACGCTGTACATCCTGCAGGGACAGATCAGCCAGTCGCGCCGGCGCCCCGGCGAGGGCGTGCGGCTGATCGCCCAGGGCATCTCGGTGCCGCGCCTGGCGCGGGGTGAGGTCTGGGTGGTGTACCGCGCCCATACCCTGCGCTGGACGCCGCAGATCTACCAGGCCGTGCTGAACCAGGTGCAGCGCTGGAAGCGTGCCGGCAACCCGGTGGTCGGCATCCAGATCGACTTCGATGCGCGTACCCGCTACCTCGACGAGTACGTCGATTTCCTCCGCGACCTGCGCCGGCGCCTGCCCCGCGAATACCGCTTGAGCATCACCGGGCTGCTCGACTGGGGCAGCAACGCCGAGCCGGCGGCGATCAACCGGCTCAAGGGCGTGGTCGACGAAGTGGTGGTGCAGACCTACCAGGGGCGCCACAGCATTCCCAACCACGCCGCCTACCTCCCGCGGGTCAGCCGCCTGCAACTGCCGTACCGGATCGGCCTGGTCCAGGGCGGCGACTGGCAAGCCCCCGACTACCTGGAAAAGAGCCCCTGGTTCAGGGGCTACGTGGTGTTCCTGCTCAACCCTCAGTGAGCGCAGCCGCAAGCGCCCTTGCCGGCACACCCGCCGCTGCGTTCGGCCTGCGGCTGGCGGGTGTCCTGGCCGGGCTGGAGATCGCGCATCAGTAACGCGTAGCGCAGGTCCAGGCCTTCCGGCAGCGCCAGGTAGACCACGTGGCCATTGCCCGGCGCCACCTCGATGGCTTCGCCGGCGGCGTTGCGCAGGTCCTCCACGCGCAGGCTCAGGTTGCCTCGCGGAGTCATCAGTTCGACGCTGTCGCCGCGCTGGAAGCGGTTCTTCACCTCCACCTCGGCCAGGCCGTCGCGGCGTTCGCCGGTGAGTTCGCCGACGAACTGCTGGCGCTCGGACAACGAATGGCCGTGCTGGTAGTTCTGGTACTCGTCGTGCACGTGGCGGCGCAGGAAGCCCTCGGTGTAGCCGCGGTGGGCGAGGGACTCCAGGGTGTCCATCAGACCGCGGTCGAACGGCTTGCCGGCCGCCGCGTCGTCGATCGCCTGGCGGTAGACCTGGGCGGTGCGCGCCACGTAGTAGTGGGACTTGGTACGGCCCTCGATCTTCAGCGAGTGCACGCCGATCCGCGCCAGCCGCTCGACGTGCTGCACGGCGCGGAGGTCCTTGGAATTCATGATGTAGGTGCCGTGTTCGTCCTCGAAGGCGGCCATCGGTTCGCCGGGACGGTTGCCTTCCTCGAGGAGGAATACCTGCTCGGTCGGCGCGCCGCGTCCCAGGGTCGGCTCCCGCGCCACCACGTTGCCCAGCTCGTCCTCGCGGCCCTCCACCGCCTTGTATTCCCAGCGGCAGGCATTGGTGCAGGTACCCTGGTTGGGGTCGCGGCGGTTGATGTAGCCGGACAGCAGGCAGCGCCCGGAATAGGCCATGCACAAGGCGCCGTGGACGAACACTTCCAGCTCCATGTCCGGCACCTGCTGGCGGATTTCTTCGATCTCCTCCAGCGACAGCTCGCGGGAAAGGATCACCCGGGTCAGGCCCTGCTGCCGCCAGAATTGCACCGCGGCCCAGTTCACCGCGTTGGCCTGCACCGACAGGTGGATGGGCATCTGCGGGAAATGCTGGCGAACCAGCATGATCAGGCCGGGATCGGACATGATCAGCGCATCCGGACCCATGGCGACCACCGGCTCCAGGTCGCGCAGGAAGGTCTTCAGCTTGGCGTTGTGCGGGGCGATGTTGACCACCACGTAGAAGCGCTTGCCGAGCGCGTGGGCCTCGGCGATGCCTTCGGCCAGTTGGGCGTGGTCGAAATCGTTGTTGCGCACCCGCAGGCTGTAGCGCGGCTGCCCGGCGTAGACGGCATCGGCGCCGTAGGCGAAGGCATAGCGCATGCTTTTCAGGGTGCCGGCGGGGCACAGCAGTTCGGGGCGGAGGGCGGTGGCGGTCATGGTTCGGGCTCGCAACAACGTGGGCGCGCGACTCTAGCCGAGCGCGCGCCGGGCGATCCTGAGCCGGATCAATGTCCGCGTCATTCCAGCCAGCGTCGACCCTGCAGTTCCAGCAGCAGTTGCGCCTGTTCCGGGCCGTTGCTGCCGGCCGGGTAGGGCCGCGGGCTCTGGTAGTGCTCGCGCCAGCCGGCGAGGATCGGGTCGACCCAGCCCCAGGCGGCCTCTACCTCGTCGCGGCGCATGAACAGCGTCGAGTCGCCCTCGATCACGTCCAGCAGCAGGCGTTCGTAGGCGTCCCAGCGCCGCTTGTTGCGGCTGAGGGCCTCGGCCAGGTTGAGGTCCAGCTCCACCGGTTCCAGTTGCATGCCCTTGCCCGGGGTCTTGGCCATCAGTTGCACGCTGATCCGCTCCTCCGGCTGCAACCTTATCCACAGGCGGTTGGCCGGCCCGCCGCCGCCGTCGATCAGGCTGTGTGGCACCGGCTTGAACTGGATGACGATTTCCGAGCACTTGCGCGCCATGCGCTTGCCGGTGCGCAGGTAGAACGGCACCCCGGCCCAGCGCCAGTTCTCGACCTCGGCCTGGAGCGCGACGAAGGTCTCGGTATCGCTGTCGTTGTCGACGTTCTTCTCGAAGTAGTACGCCGGCACCTCCTGGCCGCCGATCCTGCCGGCGGCGTACTGGCCGCGTACCGTCTTGTCCTGCACGTCGAGCCCGGAGATCGGCTTCAGCGCCTGCAGCACCTTGAGCTTCTCGTTGCGCACCGCCTCGGCGTCGAAACGCACCGGCGCCTCCATCGCCACCAGGCAGAGCAACTGGAGCAGATGGTTCTGCACCATGTCGCGCATCGCCCCGGCGTGGTCGTAGTAGCCGCCGCGGTTCTCCACGCCAAGGGTCTCGTTGACGCTGATCTGCACATGGTCGATGTGCGCCGCGCGCCAGACCGGCTCGAACAACGCATTGGCGAAGCGCAGGGCCATCAGGTTCTGCACGGTTTCCTTGCCCAGGTAGTGGTCGATGCGGAACACCCGCGACTCGTCGAACACCCGGCCGATGGACTGGTTGATCGCCCGCGCCGAGTCCAGCGAATGGCCCAGCGGTTTTTCCAGCACGATGCGCGCTTGCGGCCCGGCGAGGCCGGCGATGGAGAGGTTCTGCGCGATCGGCGCGAACAGGCTCGGCGAGGTCGCCAGGTAGTGCACCAGCACTCGGCCCTCGCTGCTCTTCAGGTGCCGCGCGAGACGGCCGAAGTCTGCGCTCTGCGAGGCGTCCATGGCCAGGTAGTCGAGGCGCGCGGCGAAGCCTTTCCATTGTTCGGTGGCGAACTCGCTGCGCGCCACCACCGCGCGGACGTTGCGCTCGGCGAGGGCGAGGAAGGCGGCGTTGTCCAGCGCGCTGCGGGCGAGGGCGAAGATCCGCGTATCGGCCGGCAGGCGGTCCTCCCGGTGCAGGCGATAGAGCGCCGGCAGCAGCTTGTGCAGGGCCAGGTCGCCGGTACCGCCGAAGACCAGGATGTCGCAGGACGTTGGAGTGGCTGGTGTACTCAAGGCAAGCTCCCGACGGCGTTGGCTGGGCGTGGCTGACTGTTTGTAGTATAACTACAAGGTTACTACAGAGAATCGAGCCCAGCCTGTGAACCTGCTGCAGCACATAGCCCAGTCCCGCCAACAGCTCCGCAAGTCGGAACTCAAGGTCGCCGATCACGTTCTCAACGATCCGGCGTCGGTCATGCACAGCTCCATGGCCGAACTGGCCCATGGGGTCGGGGTCAGCGAGCCGACCATCGTGCGTTTCTGCCGCGCCATCGGCTGCAGCGGCTTCCAGGACCTCAAGCTGAAGCTGGCGCAGAGCCTGGCGGCCGGCGCCAGCTTCGGCCAGTTCTCGATCCACGAGAGCGACTCGGTGGCCGACTTCAGCCTGAAGATCTTCGACACCACGCTGCACAGCCTGATGGAAGTCCGCGAGCACCTGGACACCCACGCCCTGGAGCGCGCCATCGCCGCCATCGCCCACGCCCAGCGCGTGGAGTTCTACGGCTTCGGCGCTTCCGGCGCGGTGGCCTCGGATGCCCAGCACAAGTTCTTCCGCCTGCTGCTGTCGGCGGCGGCCTACTCCGACCCGCACATGCAGGCGATGTCGGCGGTGACCCTCAAGCCCAGCGACGTGGCCATCTGCATTTCCCAGTCGGGTCGCTCGAAGGACCTGCTGATCACCGCCAACCTGGTCCGCGAGGCCGGCGCCACGCTGATCACCCTGTGCCCGAGCCAGACCCCGCTGGCCGACCTGGCCACGGTCAACCTGGCGATCGACGTGCACGAGGACACCGACATCTACACCCCGCTGACCTCGCGCATCGCCCACCTGGTGGTGATCGACGTGCTGGCGATGGGCGTGGCCATGGCCCGCGGCCCGGACCTGGTCAACCACCTCAAGAGCGTCAAGCGCAGCCTGCGCAGCCTGCGCCTGTCGCCGAAGGTGATGAAGAACCAGGAAGAGCGCGGCGAGCCGTCCTGAGGCGCCGCCGGGAAGGCATAACGCAGTCTTCACCGGCCTGCCGCCAAACCGTCACATTGCTGCGCGATGCTCGCGACTCCAGCCAGTCGGCCATGGGAGACGCGAGATGCCCCGTCATAGCGATGCCAATGCCCAGCACGTGGATTCGAAAACCCGCCGCAAGCTCGAAGACCAGCGGCGCATGCAATTCCGCCGGGCGATCGAGGACCACTGCGAAGAACTGCGCCTGCGCCAGGAACTGGCCGACTACCCCGAGCTGGTAGCCGCCGCCTACCTCAGCTCGAACCGCCAGGGCCGGCGAAGCGCCCAGCGAGCTGGCTGATCAGCGCCCGCTCCTCGCGGACGAAGGCGACGAACGCCTGGGCCACCGGGCTCAGGCGCTTGCCCTTGGCGTGCACCAGGCACCAGCTGCGATAGAGCGGCAATTCCTCCACCGGTAGTTCGCGCAGCAGGCCGTTGGCCAGTTCCTGGTGCGCCGCATGGCGCGGCAGCAGGGCCAGGCCGAGGCCGGCGATCACCCCTTCGCGCAGGGACTCCAGCGAGGCGATCTCCTGGATCTGCGAGAAGTGCGCGCGGCGTTGCTGGAAGAACTCCTCGCAAGCCTTGCGGGTGCCCGAGCCCGGTTCGCGGACCAGTAGCGGGAAGGGCTCCAGGTCCTTCAGGGCCAGCTTCGCGGCGTTGCACAGCGGATGGTCCGGCGGCGCCACGGCGATGATCGGGTTGTTCAGGAAGGGCAGGAACTCCAGGGCCATGTCCTGCGGTACCAGGGACATGATCACCAGGTCGTCGCGGTTGTCGGCCAGGCGCTTGATCACCTGGGTGCGGTTGACCACCGTCAGGCTCAGGCTGACTTCCGGATGCAGATTCTGGAACGCCTTGAACAGGTGCGGGGTGATGTACTTGGCGCTGGACTCCACCGCCAGGCGCAACTGGCCCTGCAGCGAGCCCTTCAGATCCGAGAGCTGCATGTCCAGGCTTTCCAGGCGCTGGAACAGGTCGGTGCTGGTCTTCAGCAGGGCTTCGGCGGCATCGGTCAGATAGAGCTTCTTGCCGACGTACTCGAACAGCGGCTGGCCGACCAGCTCTTCCAGTTGGCGGATCTGCAGGCTGACCGCCGGCTGGGTCAGGGCCATTTCCTCCGCCGCCCGGCTGTAGGAGCGGCTCTCGCATACGGCACGAAAAACCTGAAGCTGCCGTAATGTCATACGCATCAACGACTTACGCATTCCAGTCACACTCTGACCGAGATCGGTCGGGCGACTATAAAGCTTTTCTAATGGCTATCCCAATAATTATTGATTTTTGTTAATCACCCTCACGGGGGTAGGGTAAAAGCGCGACCGGGAGCTGCCTGCCGGTCATGCAGCGACCGGAATATCCGGATCGACCGTACCAGGTTCCCAACCCCGAAGAGGGAGACCTCCGTGATCAAGAAGATCCTGATCGCCAACCGCGGCGAGATCGCCGTCCGCATCGTGCGCGCCTGCGCCGAGATGGGCATCCGCTCGGTGGCCGTCTACTCCGAGGCCGATCGCCACGCGCTGCACGTCAAGCGCGCCGACGAAGCCCACAGCATCGGCGCGGACCCGCTGGCCGGCTACCTCAACCCGCGCGCCCTGGTGAACCTGGCGGTGGAAAGCGGCTGCGACGCCCTGCACCCCGGCTATGGCTTCCTCTCGGAAAATGCCGAGCTGGCGGAAATCTGCGCCGAGCGCGGTATCAAGTTCATCGGCCCGTCGGCGCAAGTGATCCGCCGCATGGGCGACAAGACCGAAGCCCGCCGCAGCATGATCGCCGCCGGCGTGCCCTGCACCCCCGGCACCGAAGGTAACGTCGCCGACCTCGCCGAGGCCCTGCGCGAAGCCGAGCGGATCGGCTACCCGGTGATGCTCAAGGCCACCTCCGGCGGCGGCGGTCGCGGCATCCGTCGCTGCAACAGCCGCGAGGAACTGGAGCAGGCGTTCCCGCGGGTGATCTCCGAGGCGACCAAGGCCTTCGGCAGCGCCGAAGTATTCCTCGAGAAGTGCATCGTCAATCCCAAGCACATCGAGGCGCAGATCCTCGCCGATTCCTTCGGCAACACCGTGCACCTGTTCGAGCGCGACTGCTCGATCCAGCGCCGCAACCAGAAGCTCATCGAGATCGCCCCGAGCCCGCAGCTCACCCCCGAGCAGCGCGCCTACATCGGCGACCTGGCGGTGCGCGCGGCCAAGGCGGTGGGCTACGAGAACGCCGGCACCGTGGAGTTCCTGCTCGCCGACGGCGAGGTGTACTTCATGGAGATGAACACCCGGGTCCAGGTGGAGCACACCATCACCGAGGAAATCACCGGCATCGACGTGGTTCGCGAGCAGATCCGCATCGCTTCCGGGCTGGAGCTGTCGGTCAAGCAGGACGACATCGTCCATCGCGGCTACGCCCTGCAGTTCCGCATCAACGCCGAGGACCCGAAGAACAACTTCCTGCCCTCGTTCGGCAAGATCACCCGCTACTACGCCCCCGGCGGCCCCGGCGTGCGTACCGACACGGCGATCTACACCGGCTACACCATCCCGCCGTACTACGACTCGATGTGCCTGAAGCTGATCGTCTGGGCGCTGACCTGGGAAGAGGCCCTCGATCGCGGACTGCGCGCCCTCGACGACATGCGCGTGCAAGGGGTCAAGACCACCGCGCCGTACTACCAGGAAATCCTCCGCAACCCGGAATTCCGCAGCGGCCAGTTCAACACCAGCTTCGTCGAAAGCCACCCGGAACTGACCCAGTACTCGATCAAGCGCAACCCGTCGCACCTGGCCATCGCCATCGCCACCGCCATCGCGGCCCACGCCGGCCTGTAAGGGAAGGAGCAGAACATGAGCAACACCATCCAAGCGAAGAAGACCGGCGTCACCGATACCATCCTGCGCGATGCCCACCAGTCGCTGCTGGCGACCCGCATGCGCACCGAGGACATGCTGCCGATCTGCGACAAGCTCGACCGCGTCGGCTACTGGTCGCTGGAAGTCTGGGGCGGCGCGACCTTCGACGCCTGCGTGCGCTTCCTCAAGGAAGACCCGTGGGAGCGCCTGCGCAAGCTCAAGGCGGCGCTGCCCAACACCCGCCTGCAAATGCTCCTGCGCGGGCAGAACCTGCTCGGCTACCGCCACTACAGCGACGATGTGGTGCGCGCCTTCGTGGCCAAGGCGGCGGTCAACGGCATCGACGTGTTCCGCATCTTCGACGCGATGAACGACGTGCGTAACCTGCGCGTCTCCATCGAGGCGGTGAAGGCCGCCGGCAAGCACGCCCAAGGCACCATCTGCTACACCACCAGCCCGGTGCACACCATCGAGGCCTTCGTCGCCCAGGGCAAGGCGATGGCCGACATGGGCGTCGACTCCATCGCCATCAAGGACATGGCCGGCCTGCTCACCCCCTATGCCACCGGCGACCTGGTCAAGGCCCTGAAGGACGCCCTGCCGCTGGACGTGGTGGTGCATTCCCATGACACCGCCGGTGTCGCCAGCATGTGCCAGCTGAAGGCCGTGGAAAACGGCGCCGACCGTATCGACACGGCGATCTCCAGCATGGCCTGGGGCACCAGCCACCCGGGCACCGAGTCGATGGTCGCGGCGCTGCGTGGCACCCCCTACGACACCGGCCTGGACCTGGAGCTGATCCAGGAGATCGGCATGTACTTCCACGCGGTGCGCAAGAAGTACCACCAGTTCGAGAGCGAATTCACCGGCGTGGATACCCGCGTGCAGGTCAACCAGGTGCCGGGCGGGATGATTTCCAACCTGGCCAACCAGCTCAAGGAGCAGGGCGCGCTGAACCGTATGGGCGAGGTGCTCGAGGAAATCCCGCGGGTCCGCGCCGACCTCGGTTTCCCGCCGCTGGTGACGCCGACTTCGCAGATCGTCGGCACCCAGGCGTTCTTCAACGTGCTCGCCGGCGAGCGCTACAAGACCATCACCAACGAAGTGAAGCTGTACCTGCAGGGCCGTTATGGCAAGGCGCCCGGCGAGGTCAACGAGCAACTGCGGCGCCAGGCCATCGGCAGCGAGGAAGTCATCGACGTGCGCCCGGCCGACCTGATCAAGCCGGAGCTGAACAAGCTGCGCAGCGAGATCGGCAACCTGGCCAAGTCCGAGGAAGACGTACTCACCTACGCGATGTTCCCGGACATCGGGCGCAAGTT
The DNA here is from genome assembly GCF_005503585.1 of Pseudomonas sp. 2VD. Classification (NCBI taxonomy): domain Bacteria; kingdom Pseudomonadati; phylum Pseudomonadota; class Gammaproteobacteria; order Pseudomonadales; family Pseudomonadaceae; genus Pseudomonas; species Pseudomonas sp. 2VD. The sequence goes on along the minus strand of NZ_SCND01000027.1, from coordinate 22,057 downwards.
CCTCGAAGAGCGTGAGGCCGGCACCCTGAAGCCCGAGGAACTGCTGCCGATTCCCACCGGCAAGGGCGTCGCCGCCGCCGGCGCGGAAGGCACCCCGACCGAGTTCGTCATCGACGTGCACGGCGAGACCTACCGCGTCGACATCACCGGGGTCGGCGTGAAGAGCGACAACAAGCGGCACTTCTACCTGTCCATCGACGGCATGCCGGAAGAAGTGGTGTTCGAGCCGCTCAACGAATATGTCGCCGGCTCCGCCAGCGGCCGCAAGCATGCCAGCGAGCCGGGCCACGTCAGCACCACCATGCCGGGCAACATCGTCGACGTGCTGGTGAAGGAAGGCGATAGCGTCAAGGCCGGCCAGGCGGTGTTGATCACCGAGGCGATGAAGATGGAAACCGAGGTCCAGGCCGGCATCGCCGGTACGGTCAAGGCGATCCACGTGGCCAAGGGCGACCGGGTCAACCCGGGCGAGATCCTGATCGAGATTGCGGGCTGACCGCGACAGACGGTTAAAGTCCCTGGGGGAGCATGATGCTCCCCTTTTTTTATCGGCATCGGTTGCCGCGTCGGCTGGCTGTTCGCCCTGCCAGGGTGCGCCCGGCGCGCGCGCCGCCTAGAATGCCGCCTCTGCCCAACGGCGCGTCGCGCCGCAGGCGCTGACTATCGGGAAGTCCAGGTGTCGTCCTCTCCAGCTCAAACGCCCAGCCGCCGGCCCTCGCTGCTCGGCGGTTCGATGATCATCGCCGGCACCGCCGTCGGCGCCGGAATGTTCTCCCTGCCCATCGCCATGTCCGGCATCTGGTTCGGCTGGTCGGTGGCGGTGTTCCTGCTCACCTGGTTCTGCATGCTGCTGTCGGGGATGATGATCCTCGAGGCCAACCTCAACTACCCGGTGGGCTCGAGCTTCTCGACCATCACCCGCGACCTGCTCGGCCAGGGCTGGAATGTGGTCAACGGGCTGAGCATCGCCTTCGTCCTCTATATCCTCACCTATGCCTATATCTCCGGCGGCGGCTCGATCATCGGCTACACCCTGTCCAGCGGCCTCGGCGTGACCCTGCCGGAAAAGCTCGCCGGGCTGCTGTTCGCCCTGGCGGTGGCGCTGGTGGTGTGGTGGAGCACCCGCGCGGTGGACCGCATCACCACGCTGATGCTCGGCGGCATGATCATTACCTTCGGCCTCTCCATCAGCGGCCTGCTCGGGCGCATCCAGCCGGCGATCCTGTTCAACAGCGGCGAGCCGGACGCGGTCTACTGGCCCTACCTGCTGGCGACCCTGCCGTTCTGCCTGACTTCCTTCGGTTACCACGGCAACGTGCCGAGCCTGATGAAGTACTACGGCAAGGACCCGCAGCGGATCAGCCGTTCGCTGTGGATCGGCACCCTGATCGCCCTGGCCATCTACCTGCTGTGGCAGGCCAGCACCCTGGGCACCATCCCGCGCGAGCAGTTCAAGGGCATCATCGCCGGCGGCAGCAACGTCGGCACCCTGGTGGAATACCTGCACCGGATCACCGCGTCGGATTCGCTGAACGCGTTGCTCACCACCTTCTCCAACCTGGCGGTGGCCAGCTCCTTCCTCGGCGTGACCCTCGGCCTGTTCGACTACCTGGCCGACCTGTGCAGGTTCGACGACAGCCACTTCGGACGTTTCAAGACCGCGTTGCTGACCTTCGTCCCACCGACCATCGGCGGGCTGCTGTTCCCCAACGGCTTCATCTACGCCATCGGTTTCGCCGGGCTGGCCGCGGCGTTCTGGGCGGTGATCGTTCCGGCGCTGATGGCGCGGGCCTCGCGCAAGCGCTTCGGCAGCCCGCTGTTCCGCGCCTGGGGCGGCACGCCGGCGATCGTGCTGGTGCTGCTGTTCGGCGTGGCCAACGCGGTCGCGCACATCCTGGCCAGCCTGCACTGGCTGCCGGAGTACCGTTGAGCGACCGGCAGTCCCTGCCAGGGGCTAGTCGCGCAGCGCCTCCAGCGTCTGCCGCTGGCGGCCTTCGGCGTCGAAGTTGGAAGGATCGAGCCAGCGCTCGAACGCCGCCTGTCGCGCCGGCCATTCGCTGTCGAGCAGGGAGAACCAGGCGGTGTCGCGGTTGCGCTGCTTGACCACCATGTGCTGGCGGAAGGTGCCTTCGTAGGTGAAGCCCAGGCGCTCGGCGGCGCGCATCGAACGGGCGTTGCCGGCATTGCACTTCCACTCCAGGCGGCGGTAGCCGAGGCGGCCGAGGGCGAGCTCGGCGAGCAGGTAGACCGCCTCGGTAGACCCCGGTGTGCGCTGCATCGGCGCGCCGAAGGCGATATGGCCGATTTCGATGACGCCATCCTTCGGCGTGATCCGCAGGTAGCTGAGCAGGCCGACGGCGCGCTGCGTGCGCCGCTCGCGCACGGCGAAGAACAGCGGGTCGCGGCTGGTCGCCTGGCCGGCCAGCCAGGCGTCGAACGCCGTGCGCTCGGCGAACGGGCCGTAGGCCAGGTATTCCCACAGCAGCGGGTCGGCGCCAGGCCCTTGCAGGGCGTCCCACAGGTCGTCGCCGTGGCGTTGCGGATCGAGCGGTTCGAGCTTGACGAAGCGGCCGTCGAGCGGGGCGTGGGGCGGAGTGGCGACGGGGCGCCAGTTCAAGGGTTCGCGCATGGTGGGCCTCAGAGAATCCTGCGGTACTGAAGGAAACCGGACTTGTCGGCGATGCGCTCGTACAGCTTCATCGCGTCGCTGTTGCTCTCGTGGGTCAGCCAGTGCACCCGCGAACAGCCAGCGGCGCCGGCCTCGGCGTAGACATGCTCGATCAGCCGGCGCCCTATGCCTTCGCCGCGCAGGCCCTCGGCGACGAACAGGTCCTGCAGGTAGCAGTAGTCGCCGACGGTCCAGCAGGAGCGGTGGTAGATCCAGTGCACCAGGCCCACGGCGCGCTCGTCGAGCCAGGCGAGGGCGGCGTTCATCGGTTCGTCGGCGTCGAGGAAGCGCTGCCAGGTGGCGTCGCTGGTAGCGGCGGCGATCTCGGTCTTGTAGAAGCGCTGGTAGCCCTCCCACAGCGGCAGCCAGGCGGCGTGGTCGGCGGCGCCGACGGGACGAATCTGCAGGGACGTGCTCATGGCTCGGTTCCATGTCCGGGTAAAGGTGCCTCCAGACTAGGCCGGGAAATGGTCCGCTAGAAGATCCATTGCTGGTCAATTCCACAGGTCCAATCCACACTGGCGCTTTCTTCCCTCCGAGACCGCCATGGCCACCGTACTGCCCTTCGACGCCGCCGGCATCCACCTCGACCCCGCCCAGGGCCTGGCCCGCCAGCTCTACGCCGCGCTGCGCGAACGGATCCTCGACGGCCGCCTCGGCAGCCGCACGCGGATGCCCGCCAGCCGCGAGCTGGCCCAGGCCCTGAAGGTCTCGCGCAACACCGTGGTGCGGGCCTATGAACAGTTGCACGCCGAGGGCTATATCGACGGGCGCACAGGCGACGGCACCTACGTTGCCGAGTTGCAGGAAATCCCAGGCAGGGCCCCTGCCGTCGCCCCGAGCGCTCCCGCGCCACGCGGCCCGGCGGCCCTGGCGCCGCCTCCGGAAGGCGCGCCGCGAGCGTTCCGCGTCGGCGTGCCGGCCTTCGACCTGTTCCCCTTCGACACCTGGGCGCGGCTACAGGCGCGCTTCTGGCGCAACCCGCCGGCGGACTGCCTGGGCTACGGCGACCCGGCCGGCGAGGCGCGCCTGCGCGAGCTGATCGCCGCCTACCTGCGCAGCGCGCGCGGCCTGCGCTGCGAGGCGGAACAGGTGATCGTCACCCATGGCGCGCAGCAGGCCATCCGCCTGTGCGCCCAGGTGTTGCTCGAGAACGGCGATCCGGTGGCTGTGGAAAACCCCGGCTACCGCGCGGCGCGCCTGGCCTTCGCCGCGACCGGCGCGGTACCGCACGGGATCGACATCGACGCCGAGGGCCTGCGCAGCGACCGGCTCGCGGGCATTGCCGGCTGCCGCCTGGCCTATGTCACGCCGTCGCACCAGTACCCCACCGGCGTCACCCTGTCGCTGGCGCGGCGCCTGGAGCTGCTGGAGTGGGCCGAGCGCGCCGACGGCTGGATCGTCGAGGACGACTACGACGGCGAGTATCGCTACAGCGGTACGCCGCTGGCGCCGCTGGCCGCGCTGGACCGACAGGGCCGGGTGCTCTACGTCGGGACCTTCTGCAAGATCGCCTTCCCGGCGTTGCGCCTGGGCTACCTGGTGGTCCCGCCGGCGCTGGTCGAGCGCTTCCGCCAGCGGCGGGCCATCGAGGTACGCCATTCGGAGGTGGGCACCCAGCGGGTCATGGCCGACTTTATCGCCGAGGGGCATTTCCAGCGCCACGTCCGCCGCATGCGCCGCGCCGCCCGCGCCCGCCGCGACGCCTTGCTGCGGGGCTGGCCAGAGGCGCCGGGTTGCCAGCCGTTGCCGGCGGTGGAGGCGGGGCTGCACCTGTGCGTGCGGGTCGACAGCCTGGCGCGCGAGCGGGCCCTGATCGCCGCGGCGGCAGCCGCCGGGGTGGAAGTCAGCGCCTTGAGCGACTACTGGATGGACGACTCCAGCGTTGCGCCAGACGACCGCGCGGGCCTGGTGCTGGGCTTCGCGGCAGTACCCGAGGCGCGTATCGACGAAGCGCTGCGGGCGTTGCGCAAGGCCTGGCGGCGGGAGGCCCTGGTTGGACCCGTCGTCGCGACTGACTAGAATGCCCCCGGATCACCCTCGCGCCCAGGAGTAGCCATGAGTGTCGCCCTTTCCGCCGCGCCCGAGCGCAAGCTCGCCGCCCCCCTGATCGCCTTCGCCCTGCTGGTGCTCGGCGGGCTGTTCCTGTTCAACGCGGTCAGCGCGCGCCAGGCCATCCTCTTCATCGTCGGCGGCGCCCTGGGCCTGACCCTCTACCACGCCGCCTTCGGCTTCACCTCCGCCTGGCGGGTATTCATCCGCGAACGGCGCGGCGCCGGGCTGCGCGCGCAGATGGTGATGCTGGCGCTGGCGGTGCTGCTGTTCTTCCCGGCGCTGGCGGCGGGCAGCCTGTTCGGCCAGCCGGTGAGCGGTTTCGTCTCGCCGGTCGGCACTTCGGTGATCGTCGGCGCCTTCATTTTCGGCATCGGCATGCAACTGGGCGGCGGCTGCGCCTCCGGCACCCTGTTCACCGTCGGCGGCGGCAACGCGCGGATGCTGGTGACCCTGCTGTTCTTCATCCTCGGCTCGCTGATCGCCACCCAGCATGTCGGCTGGTGGTTCGCCCTGCCGTCGCTGCCGCCGATCTCGCTGGTCGCCGAACTGGGCCTGGCACCGGCGCTGGTGTTGAGCCTGGCGGTGTTCATCGGCATCGCCGGGGTCACGGTACGCATGGAGAAGGCCCGCCACGGCACCCTGGAAACCCCGCCGAGCGCCGAATGGCGCGGCTGGCGGCGCTTCCTCCGCGGCCCCTGGCCGCTGGTCTGGGGCGCGTTGGCGCTGGCGCTGCTCAACTTCCTCACCCTGTACCTCGCCGGACGCCCCTGGGGCATCACGTCGGCCTTCGCCCTGTGGGGCGCGAAGATCGCCCAGGGCGTGGGCCTGGACGTCGGCGCCTGGGCCTTCTGGCAGACGCCGGCGAACGCCAAGGCGCTGGCCGCGCCGCTGTGGGAAGACATCACCAGCGTGATGGACATCGGCATCGTCCTCGGCGCGCTGCTCGCCGCCGGCCTGGCCGGACGCTTCGCGCCGAACCTGGACATCCCGCGCCGTTCGCTGGCGGCGGCGGTGATCGGCGGGCTGCTGCTCGGCTACGGCGCGCGCCTGGCCTATGGCTGCAACATCGGCGCGTATTTCAGCGGGATCGCGTCCGGCAGCCTGCATGGCTGGTTGTGGTTGGTGGCGGCGTTTGCCGGCAACAGCGTCGGGGTACGGGTATTGAGGCCTTATTTCTTCCCGGAGGAGCGGCGGGAGCAAGGGTTGACGGGGTGTTGAGAGGGGATATGCCTTCGTAGGACGTATGACGCGGACGTTATCCACAGGTGAGCGCAGCCACACAACACCTCGGCAACGAGGAAGATCTGCGGGCCGTTAGTGGATGGTGAAAAAAAGAAGGGACACCGCAGGTCGCCGTGTCCCTCAGAGTGTAGAGAGGGAAAGTTGGTATCCCTCTCGACCGGTGAGCGTGGCGCCGCGGCTGGGCCGGGGCGCCGGGTATAAAAGAAGGGATGAAGGGTATCCATCCCTAAAGGTCGAGGGGGTAGTACTCCCCCTCTACCGGTGAGCCTTCTTCGATCGGCTGTGCTGCGGCCCGGCTGCGTCGACAGCCGGACCTGGGCGCGCTCGATCTCGTATCGGATCAGGCGCGCAGCGGAATCAGGCGCGGCGCGATCATGTTTTCCGGCAGCAGGATGTCGGCCAGGGTGGCCTCGTCCAGCAGCTTTTCCTCGCGTACCAGTTCCAGTACGCCGCGGCCGCTCTCCAGGGCGGTCTTGGCGATCCGCGTGGAGTTCTCGTAGCCGATGTACGGGTTCAGCGCGGTGACCAGGCCGATGCTGTGCTCGACCAGTTCGTGGCAGCGCTCGACGTTGGCGGTGATGCCGGTGATGCAGTGCTCGCGGAGCATGTCCATGGCGCGTTGCAGCAGGCGGATCGAGTCGAAGATCTTGTAGGCGATCAGCGGCTCCATCACGTTCAGTTGCAACTGGCCGCCTTCGGCCGCCAGGGTCAGGGCGAGGTCGTTGCCGATCACTTCGAAGGCGACCTGGTTGACCGCTTCCGGGATCACCGGGTTGACCTTGCCCGGCATGATCGAACTGCCCGGCTGGCGCGGCGGCAGGTTGATCTCGTTGATGCCGGTGCGCGGGCCGCTGGAGAGCAGGCGCAGGTCGTTGCAGATCTTCGACAGCTTGACCGCGGTGCGCTTGAGCATGCCGGAGAACAGCACGAAGGCGCCCATGTCGGAGGTGGCTTCGATCAGGTCGGCGGCCGGTTTCAGCGGCTGCCCGCTGATGGCGGCCAGGCGCTCGACGGCGAGCTTCTGGTAGCCGGGGTCGGCGTTGATGCCGGTGCCGATGGCGGTGCCGCCGAGGTTCACTTCGGTGAGCAGCTCCGGCGCCAGGCGACGCAGGCGATCGAGGTCTTCGCCGAGGGTGGTGGCGAAAGCGTGGAATTCCTGGCCGAGGGTCATCGGCACGGCGTCCTGCAATTGGGTGCGGCCCATCTTCAGTACGCCGGCGAATTCGACGCCCTTGGCGGCGAAGGCCTGGATCAGGCTGTCGAGGCTGGCCAGCAGGGTGTCGTGGCCGAGCAGCAGGCCCAGGCGGATGGCGGTCGGGTAGGCGTCGTTGGTCGACTGCGCCATGTTCACATCGTTGTTCGGGTGCAGGTACTTGTACTCACCCTTGGTATGGCCCATGGCTTCCAGCGCGATGTTCGCGATCACTTCGTTCGCGTTCATGTTGGTGGAGGTGCCGGCGCCGCCCTGGATCATGTCCACCACGAACTGCTCGTGGAAATCGCCGCGGATCAGGCGGGCGCAGGCCTCGCTGATGGCGGCGTGCTTGTCTTCCGGGAGATGGCCGAGCTGACGGTTGGCGTCGGCGGCGGCCTGCTTGACCATGGCCAGGGCAACGACCAGCTTCGGGTAGTGCGACAGCGGCACCCCGGAGAGGCGGAAGTTGTTCACGGCGCGCAGGGTCTGGATGCCGTAGTAGGCGTCAGCGGGCACTTCGAGGGTGCCGAGCAGGTCTTTCTCGATACGGGAAGATGCAACGGGGGACATGACGGGATTTGTCTCAGAGGGACACGGCCAGTGCCGCGATGCCCACTAGACTAAGGATGTGACGATTTCGTGGCCAATGCTGTTAAACGCTGCCTCATGCACAAACGGCATAATGTTGGATGTGACGCTGGTATGATGGCGGACGTGTCGTCGCATTACCGGAGCCTTTCCCGTCGTGAACCTCGAACTGAAGTGGCTGGAGGATTTCATCGCCCTGGCCGGCACCCGCAGCTTTTCCCAGGCGGCGGAGAAGCGCTTCGTCACCCAGCCGGCCTTCAGCCGGCGCATCCGCAGCCTGGAGGACGCCCTCGGCCTGACCCTGGTGAATCGCCAGCGCACGCCGGTGGAACTGACCGAGGCCGGGCAGCTGTTCCTGGTCACCGCGCGCAGCGTGGTCGAGCAGCTCGGCCAGGTGGTGCGCCACCTGCACCACCTGGAAGGCGGGCAGGGCGAGGTGCTGCAGTTCGCCGCCGCCCACTCGCTGGCGCTGGGCTTCTTCCCGCAGTGGATCGCGCGGCTGCGCAACGAGGGGCTGAACATCGCCAGCCGGCTGATCGCCACCAACGTCGGCGAGGCGGTGCATTCCCTGCGCGAGGGTAGCTGCGACCTGATGCTGGCGTTCTACGACCCTGACGCCGCGTTGCAGATGGACCCGGAGATTTTCCCCTCGCTGCACCTGGGGCGCACCGAGATGCTGCCGGTTTGCGCGGTGAACGCCGAGGGCCAGCCGCTGTTCGACCTGGAGAACGGCCAGAGCGTGCCGCTGCTCGCCTACAGCGCCAGCGCCTTCCTCGGTCGCGGGGTCAACCTGCTGCTGCGCCAGCGCAACCTGCGCTACACCACGGTCTACGAGACGGCGATGGCCGACAGCCTGAAGAGCATGGCGCTGCAAGGCATGGGCGTGGCCTGGGTGCCACGGCTGAGCGTGGTCAACGAACTGGAGCGCGGCGAACTGGCGATCTGTGGCGGGCCGCAATGGTTCGTGCCGCAGGAAATCCGCCTGTACCGCTGCGCGCTGGTGCGCAAGGCGGCGATCCGCCTGCTCTGGCGCAAGCTGGAAGGCGGGCTGGGCAGCGTCGAGTAGACAGGCAAGGGCGGCGCCGGGACGCCGCCCCGCAGGTCACATCTCAAGGACGATGCGCCCCTCGATCTGCCCGGCGCGCATCTGGTCGAGGATCTGGTTGATGTCGTCCAGCTTGCCCGGATGGATGGTCGCCTTGACCAGGCCTTCGCCGGCAAAGTCGAGGGCTTCCTGCAGGTCCGCGCGGGTGCCGACGATGGAGCCGGCGATGTGCAGGCCCTTGAGCACCACGTCGAAGATCGGCGTCGGGAAGTCACCCGGCGGCAGGCCGACCAGGGCAATGGTGCCGCCGCGGCGGGCCATGCCGATGGCCTGGCCGAAGGCGCTGTTGGATACCGCTGTGACCAGCACCCCGTGGGCGCCGCCGATGTCGCGCTGGATCGCCTCCACCGGGTCTTCCTGACGGGCGTTGACCGTCAGGCTGGCACCGAGCTTGCGCGCCAGTTCCAGCTTGGCGTCGTCGATGTCGATAGCGGCGACGTGCAGGCCCATGGCCCTGGCGTACTGCACGGCGACGTGGCCGAGGCCGCCGATGCCGGAGATCGCCACCCACTGGCCGGGGCGCGCGTTGGTCTGCTTGAGCCCCTTGTAGACGGTGACGCCGGCGCAGAGGATCGGCGCGATTTCAGCGAATTCGACGTTTTTCGGCAGAATTCCGACGTAGTTCGGGTCGGCCAATACGTATTCGGCATAGCCGCCGTTCACCGAGTAGCCGGTGTTCTGCTGGCTCTCGCAGAGGGTCTCCCAGCCGGTCAGGCAGTGCTCGCAGCAGCCGCAGGCGGTGTACAGCCAGGGGATGCCGACCCGGTCGCCTTCCTTCACCCGGGTCACTCCGCTGCCCACCGCGGCGACGTAGCCGACGCCTTCGTGACCGGGAATGAACGGCAACGGCGGCTTCACCGGCCAGTCGCCCTCGGCGGCGTGCAGGTCGGTGTGGCAGACGCCGGAGGCTTCGATCTTCACCAGTACCTGCCCGGGGCCGGGCAGCGGAACCTTGACTTCCTCGATCCGCAGCGGCGCGCCGTAGGCGTGCACGACCGCGGCTTTCATGGTCTGTGGCAGGGTCATGGTCATCTCCTTGGACGGGGCTGAGCGCCTGTCGCGGTGCCTTTGACGGGCACCGCGACAGGCTGCGGAACCGGCGCGGCCGCCGCTCCCTCGGAGCGCGCCGCGACAACCAGTCTGGCCGCTCGTGGCAGGCGCGCATTGAGTTGCGGCAAGTTTCCCGCCATGGCGCGAAAAAACGGGACGGACGGTAGCCCCCGGCGCGCGCCCGGCCTGCCTTTGCGGTATACTGCGCCGCCTTCGAACCGGCACTGCCCGCCGGCTCGGCCCAGTACAAGCCACGCCCCTCGACGAAGCGTGGCTTGTTGGTTTCTGACGCGCCGGACGGCGCATTTGAGAGAGGCACGACGATGAGCGCACTGGTTGGCGTGATCATGGGTTCCAAATCGGACTGGAGCACCCTCAGTCACACCGCGGACATGCTGGACAAGCTGGGCATCCCCTACGAAGTGAAGGTGGTTTCCGCCCACCGCACCCCGGACCTGCTCTTCCAGTACGCCGAGGAAGCCGAAGGCCGCGGCCTCGAAGTGATCATCGCCGGCGCTGGCGGCGCCGCCCACCTGCCGGGCATGTGCGCGGCCAAGACCCACCTGCCGGTACTCGGCGTGCCGGTACAGTCGTCGATGCTGTCGGGTGTCGACTCGCTGCTCTCCATCGTGCAGATGCCCGCCGGCGTACCGGTCGCCACCCTGGCCATCGGCAAGGCCGGCGCGGTCAACGCGGCGCTGCTCTCGGCGAGCATCCTCGGCGCCAAGCACCCGCAGTACCACGAGGCGCTGAAGCAGTTCCGCGCCAACCAGACCGAAACCGTGCTGGACAATCCCGACCCGCGCGATGCGTGAGACAGGCTCTGAGAAGGTAAGGCTCGAACCATGAAAATCGGTGTCATCGGTGGCGGCCAGCTGGGCCGCATGCTGGCCCTGGCGGGAACCCCGCTGGGCATGAACTTCGCTTTCCTCGACCCGGCGCCGGACGCCTGCGCGGCCTCCCTGGGCGAGCACATCCGCGCCGACTACGGCGACCAGGAGCACCTGCGGCAACTGGCCGACGAGGTCGACCTGGTGACCTTCGAGTTCGAGAGCGTGCCGGCGGAAACCGTGGCCTTCCTCTCCCAGTTCGTGCCGGTCTACCCGAACGCCGAGTCGCTGCGCATCGCCCGCGACCGCTGGTTCGAGAAGTCGATGTTCAAGGACCTCGGCATTCCCACCCCGGACTTCGCCGACGTTCAGTCCCAGGCCGACCTCGATGCCGCCGCGGCCGCCATCGGCCTGCCGGCGGTGCTCAAGACCCGCACCCTGGGCTACGACGGCAAGGGCCAGAAGGTCCTGCGCCAGCCGGCCGACGTGCAGGGCGCGTTCGCCGAACTGGGCAGCGTGCCGTGCATCCTCGAGGGCTTCGTGCCGTTCACCGGGGAAGTCTCGCTGGTGGCGGTGCGCGCTCGCGATGGCGAGACGCGTTTCTACCCGCTGGTGCACAACACCCACGACAGCGGCATCCTCAAGCTCTCCGTGGCCAGCAGCGCGCATCCGTTGCAGGCGCTGGCCGAGGACTACGTCGGCCGCGTGCTGGCCCGGCTCGACTACGTCGGCGTGCTGGCCTTCGAGTTCTTCGAGGTGGACGGCGGCCTGAAGGCCAACGAGATCGCCCCGCGAGTGCACAACTCCGGGCACTGGACCATCGAAGGCGCCGAGTGCAGCCAGTTCGAGAACCACCTGCGCGCCGTCGCCGGCCTGCCGCTGGGCTCGACCGCCAAGGTCGGCGAGAGCGCGATGCTCAATTTCATCGGCGCAGTGCCCCCGGTGGATCAGGTGGTCGCCGTCGCCGATTGCCACCTGCATCACTACGGCAAGGCCTTCAAGAACGGCCGCAAGGTCGGCCACGCCACCCTGCGCTGTGCCGACCGGGCGACGCTGCAGGCGCGCATCGCCGAGGTCGAGGCGCTGATCGAGGCGTGAGCGATTGCCGTCCGCCCATCCTTGGGTTGGCGGGCGGCACTGAACCCAAGGCTTTTCTACACTGTCCCATGGCAGGCGCAATACATGCGCATACACCCGTAAGGAGGGACTGTCATGGGATTAATCGGAACCATCATCGTCGGACTGATCGTTGGTCTCGTTGCACGCTTTCTGAAGCCAGGTGACGACAGCATGGGCTGGATCATGACCATCCTGCTCGGCATCGGCGGTTCGCTGCTGGCCACCTACGGCGGCCAGGCGATCGGCTTCTACCAGGCCGGCCAGGCGGCCGGTTTCATCGGCGCGGTGGTCGGCGCCGTCGTACTGCTGGTCATTTACGGCCTGATCAAGAAGAATTGATGGCTCTGGCCGGCCCCCGCGGGGGCCGGCGTTTCCTCACTTCGCCGGTATTCCCGCCATCATGCGCCGCTTCCCGTTCGCCCGCCTGTTGTTGCTCGCCCTGTTGTCCTCACCCCTGGCCCACGCCGAACTGCCCGAGACCGACTGGCTGGAACTGATGCCGCCGGCCGACCGCAAGGCGCTGGAAGAAATGCCCGACATCGTCCACGACACCCCGGAGGCCGCCGGCACCTTCACCAGCAAGGGTGGCCTGAAGCAGTCGGACCGAAAGATGCCGGCGGTGATGTATTCGGCCAAGACCGTCGCCAGCCTGGATGGCAAGGCGATCCGCCTCGGCGGCTACCCGGTGCCGCTGGAGAACGACGCCAAGGGCCGCGTCACCGAATTCTTCCTGGTGCCCTATCCGGGCGCCTGCATCCACGTGCCGCCGCCGCCGCCGAACCAGATCGTCCTGGTGCGTTATCCACAGGGGCTGAAGCTGACCGATATCTACACCCCGCTGTGGGTCAGCGGCACGCTGAAGATCGAGCAGGTGAGCAATGACCTGGCCGATGCCGCCTACGCCATCGACAAGGCGCGGGTGAAGGTGGTGGAGGAAGCGGACCTGTAGGGCCGGCACCTGCGCAACGGTCCATGGCGGACGATGCGAGCCGCCCCGTCCGCTCGCCGACCCGCTCAGGGTCGTTTCAGCGGCTCGCTCCAGATCTGCACGCCAAAGCTTTCGCTGCGCCCGGGGGCGACCACCATGAGGTCGTCCCAGACCCGCCCGGTCTCGATGCAGAGCATCTGCTGCCAGGCGTCGTCGGCGAACTGCGAGAGACGCCGGGACTTGTCCACCCAGGGGTTCCAGACCACCGCCGAGCGCGAGTCGAGGGCGTGCAGGTGGATGCTGCGTTCCCAGCGCGGGTCCTTGATCAGCAGGTCGCGTTCGAGACCGAGGTAGATGCGGTCCAGTTCGCCTTTGACCCGTACCGCGCCGTGCTGGGTGCGTTCTTCCCAGTTCTCCAGGGTCTCGATGTAGCGCGCGCCTTCCAGGCCCTCGATGGCGATCTCGCGGCTGTCGCTGACCGCGAAGTAGGTGTGCAGTGCCTGGCTGAGCACCAGCGGCTTGCTGCCTAGGTTCTCGCTGGTGAGTCGCAGGGTCAGGCGCTCGCCGAAGCGGAACAGCATGCGCAGCGCCGCCGGGTGCGGCCAGCCGGGGAGGCCATCGGGGGCGTCGAGGCGGAAGCTGACGCAGAGGTCGCCGTCCTCCTCGGCGATGTCGTCGATTTCCCAGTCGACCGCCCGGACCAGCCCGTGGGCGGGCGCCTTCAGGCCATCTTCCACCTGGCCGCGGACTTCCTGCGGGTTGCGCTCCAGCGGACCGAACCACGGCCAGCACACCGGCACCCCGCCGCGAACCGACTGCCCGCGCCGGTAGCCGGCCTCGTCGCTGAGCCAGACCAGCGGCGGCTGTTCGTGGGGCTGGTAGCTGAGCAGTTGCGCGCCCTGCTGGGCGATCAGCGCCTCGCCATGGGCGGTGTGGATGCGCCAGCAGGCCAGGTCGTCGACCTGTACCTGTTCGACGCGGTTGATCGGGCTATCGGTGCTCATGGCGGTCTCCGGGAGGCGAATGGATGGCAGCAGTATCACCGATCCATTTTATCGCCGGCAGTTCCCCCGGATAGCGCCAACGAAGACGCGGCCCGTAGGCCGCGTCGGTTGTTGCCGGTGGTTCAGGCCGCGCGGAACAGGTTGTGCGGGTCGATGACGAATTTCTTCGGCACCCCGGCGTCGAACTCGCCGTAGCCTTTCGGCGCATCGTCGAGGGTGATGACTTCCACCCCGACGATGTCGGCGATCTTGATCCGGTCCCACATGATCGCCTGCATCAGCTGGCGGTTGTACTTCATCACCGGGGTCTGGCCGGTATGGAAGCTGTGCGACTTGGCCCAGCCCAGGCCGAAGCGGATGCTCAGGGCGCCGTGCTTGGCGGCCGCGTCCACCGCGCCCGGGTCTTCGGTGACGTACAGGCCGGGGATGCCGATCTTGCCGGCGACCCGGGTGATGCCCATCAGCGAGTTGAGCACGGTGGCCGGGGCTTCCTGCTGCGAGCCCGAATGGCCGTGGCCGCGCGCCTCGAAACCGACCGCGTCGACCGCGCAGTCGACCTCCGGCTCGCCCAGCAGAGCGGCGATCTGTTCGTGCAGCGGGGTGTCCTTGGACAGGTCGGCGATCTCGAAGCCCTGTTTCTTGGCATGGGCCAGGCGGGTCGGGTTGACGTCGCCGACGATCACCACCGCCGCGCCGAGCAGGCGTGCCGAGGCCGCCGCGGCCAGGCCGACCGGACCGGCGCCGGCGATGTAGACCGTGCTGCCCGGGCCGACGCCGGCGGTGACCGCGCCGTGGTAGCCGGTGGGGAGGATGTCCGAAAGGCAGGTCAGGTCGCGGATCTTCTCCATCGCCGCTTCGCGGTTGGGCAGTTTCAGCAGGTTGAAGTCGGCGTAGGGCACCAGCACGTATTCGGCCTGGCCTCCGACCCAGCCGCCCATGTCGACGTAGCCGTAGGCGCCGCCGGCCCGCGCCGGATTGACCGTCAGGCAGACGCCGGTGTGCTGTTCCTTGCAGGTACGGCAGTGACCGCAGGCGACGTTGAACGGTACCGAGACCAGGTCGCCGATCTTCATGGTTTCCACGCCACGCCCGATCTCCACCACCTCGCCGGTGATCTCGTGGCCCAGCACCAGGCCTTCCGGCGCGGTGGTGCGGCCGCGCACCATGTGCTGGTCGGAGCCGCAGATGTTGGTGGAGACCACCCGCAGGATCACCCCGTGGTCGATCTGCCGGCCCTGCGGGTCCTGCATCTTCGGATAGGGAATGTTCTGCACCTCGACCTTGCCCGGGCCGAGATAGACCACACCACGATTGCCAGACATACGCGTTTCCTCTTTGTCGTTGTGGGTACAAATGCGCGGCGTCCACGGCCGCGCGGCTTTGCACTGGAAAGTCGTCTGTTGCGCGACAGGGCCGGAGAATGCTGGCAGCCGGCGGGCTGTCGGTGTTGCTCGGGACGCGAGGCCGTGCGAAGCGCCCCTCTCCCTGGCGCTCTTCCTTCAGCGAGGGTTGGGGAGAGAGGGCGCGCTTACAGCACCACGGTCCGATTGGCGTTGAGGAATACCCTCCGCTCGATGTGGTAGCCCACCGCCCGCGCCAGGGTCAGGCACTCGATGTCGCGGCCCTTGGCGATCAGGTCCTCGGGGTAGTGGGCGTGGTCGACCGTCTCGACGCCCTGGGCGATGATCGGCCCTTCGTCGAGGTCGTTGTTGATGTAGTGGGCGGTGGCGCCGACCAGCTTCACGCCCTTCTGGTAGGCCTGGTGGTACGGCTTGGCGCCCTTGAAGCCGGGCAGCAGGGAGTGATGGATGTTGATCGCCCAGCCGTCCAGGCGTCGGCACAGTTCCGGCGACAGCACCTGCATGTAGCGAGCGAGGATCACCAGCTCGGCGCCACTCTCTTCGAGCACCTGCCAGACCCTGGCTTCCTGGGCCGGCTTGTCGTTCGGGTCGAGCGGGAAGTGGTGGTAGGGAATGCCGTGCCAGCGTGCCAGCGGCTCCAGGTCCGGGTGATTGGAAATCACCGCCACCACGTCCATCGGCAACTGGCCGATGCGCTGGCGGTAGAGCAGGTCGTTCAGGCAGTGGTCGGCCTTGGAAACCATGATCGCCACCTGGCTGCGGTAGCCCGGCGCGGTCAGCTCGGTACGCATGCCGAACGGTGCCACCCGTTCGGCCAGTCCGGCGCGGAAGGAGGCTTCGTCGAAGCCGTCGCCGGCGCGGAACTCCACGCGGATGAAGAAGCGTTGCGCCAGGCGGTCGTCGAACGAATGGTGCTCGGTGACGTAGCAGCGCTGCTCGAAGAGGTAGCGCGTCACCACGTCGACGGTGCCCAGCAGGCTGGGACTGTCGGCGGTGAGGATCCAGGTGTCGGGGGTACGGCTCATCGCGAGGCTCCGGGTCCGGTATCCCCTCCCGGGGAGCGGGTAAGGCTGCTCATGCCGCTACCTGCAGGCCGTATTCGGCGCTGGCGTCCTGCAACCAGAGCCAGAAGTAGTCGGCGAAGCTGCGGCGCACGACCAGCTCCCAGGTGTCCTCGCCGGTATGGCGGATCACGCATTGCGACTTGGCGAAGATGCTGCCGACCGCCTTGCCCACCGGGAAGTTGCTCGGATGCACGTCGTAGCTGGTGGATTTCATCAGCAGTTCGCGGACGTTCGCTCCGCTCAGTTCGAGCAGCGTCTGCCCGCCGCTGACGTTAACCACCGCGTAGTGCAGCTCCTCGCCCAGGGCCTGGCGCAGGCGCTGTTCGACGGCATATTCCTCGCCGCCGGGGACGATCAGCAACCATTCGTCCGGGGCCAGCCATTGCAGCGAGGTCTCGCCGCTGGCGACCAGGGTCAGGGCCACCGGCAGTTCCAGGCCGAGGGCCTGGTGCACGGCGGCGGCGAAGGCCGGGTCGGCGGCATCGCCGCGCAGCACCAGGTGGCCGAGCAGCTTCTTCTCGCGCAGGACGATACCGGCCTTCGCGGCGGTCTTGCCGGCGAGCTTGTGCAGCTCGGCATGGTGCAGCGGCGATTCGGCGTGGACGCCGGGTTCGGGGCGTTGCTGGTAGACGTTTGCCTTGCTCATTCGTTTTCACCTTGGGGCGCCGCGCGCCCTGGTAGCCTGTCTGCCTTCTCCCTTCGGGGAGAGGGCCGGGGAGAGGGGCGAGCCCCTCTCCGGTCAATCCACGTTCTGCCGTTCCCCTTTCGGGTCGTAGAACACCGAGGAACAGATCTCCGCCTCGATGAAGCGGCCGTCCGCCAGCGGCGCGTAGACCTTCTGGCCCATGCGCTTGAGGCCGCCTTTCACCACCGCCAGGGCGAAGCCGTGGCCGAGGCTGGCGCTCATGTAGCTGGAGGTGACGTGGCCGACCATCTTCATCGGGATCGCCTGCTGGGTGTCGAACACCAGTTGCGCGCCTTCGGGCAGTACCTCCTGCGGGTTGCTCGGCCTGAGTCCGACCAGTTGCTTGCGATCCTCGCGCAGGCAGTCGGCGCGGTTCATGCCGCGCCAGCCGATCCAGGAGAACGGCTTGCTGCGGCCCACCGCCCAGCCCATGTTGAGATCGTCCGGGGTGACCGAGGCATCGGTGTCCTGGCCGACGATGATGAAGCCCTTCTCGGCGCGCAGGACGTGCATGGTCTCGGTGCCGTAGGGCGTCAGGCCGTACTTCGCACCGTGCTCGGCGAGCGCTTCGAGCACGCCCATGGCGTAGTCGGCCTGGACGTTCACCTCGTAGCTCAGCTCGCCGGTGAAGGAGATGCGGAACACCCGCGCCGGCACCCCGGCGACCTTGCCTTCCTTCCAGGTCATGAAGGGGAAGGCATCCTTGTCCAGGTCGATGTCGGTGACTTCGGCGAGCAGCTTGCGGCTGTTCGGGCCGGACAGGGTGAGGGTCGCGTAGTGGTCGGTGACCGAGGTGAAGTACACCTTCAGCTCCGGCCATTCGGTCTGGTGGTACAGCTCCAGCCACTCCAGTACGCGGGCGGCGCCGCCGGTGGTGGTGGTCATGACGAAGTGGTTGTCGGCCAGGCAGGCGGTCACGCCGTCGTCGAAGACCATCCCGTCTTCCTTGCACATCAGGCCGTAGCGCGCCTTGCCGACGTCGAGCTTGGTCCAGGCGTTGGTGTAGACCCGGTTGAGGAACTCCCGCGCGTCCGGGCCCTGGATGTCGATCTTGCCCAGGGTCGAGGCGTCGAGCAGGCCGACCGCCTCGCGCACCGCGCGGCATTCGCGGGCCACTGCGGCGTGCATGTCCTCGCCGCGGCGCGGGAAGTACCACGGCCGCTTCCACTGGCCGACGTCCTCGAACTCGGCGCCGTTCTTCACGTGCCAGGCGTGCAGGGCGGTGAAACGCACCGGTTCGAACAGGTGCCCGCAGTGGCGGCCGGCGACGGCGCCGAAGGTCACCGGGGTGTAGTTCGGGCGGAACATGGTGGTGCCGGTGTCGGCGATGCTCTTGCCCTGGGCCCGCGCGGCGATCGCCAGGCCGTTGATGTTGCCCAGCTTGCCCTGGTCGGTGCCGAAGCCCAGCGCGGTGTAGCGCTTGACGTGCTCGATGGACTCGAAGCCCTCGCGGCAGGCCAGTTCGATGGCGGCGGCGGTGACGTCGTTCTGCGGATCGACGAACTGCTTCGGTGCGCGTGCCGTGGGCTTCTCGTGGGGCACCTGGAACAGCGCGACGGGTGCTTCCTCGCGGCGCGGCTGGACCTTCGGCAGGCTGCCGGCGGCGGTCTTGTAGCCGGCGTCGAGGGCGGCGCGGCTCCCGGCCTGGTAGCCGTCGGCGAGCACCTCGGCGAGCCCGAACACGCCGTTCACGGCGCCGGCGCAGATGCGTTTCTGCAAGCCTTCGCCGGGGACGAAGGCGAGGATTTCCTCGCGCCATTCCGGCTTGCCGCCCAGGTGCGAGGCCAGGTGCACGACCGGGCTGTAGCCGCCGGAACTGGCGATCAGGTCGCAGTCCAGCCATTCGCCGCCGCTGGCGCGCATGGCCTGCAAGTCGATCCGGGCGACCTTGGCGCCGCTGACCCGCTTGCCGCCGCGAGCCTCGATCACCGAACTGCCGGTGATCACCCGCATACCGCGTTGGCGTGCTTCCTCGACCCACTCGCCGCGCGGATTGGCCCTGGCGTCGGCGATGGCCACCACTTGCAGGCCGGCTTCCTGCCAGTCGAGGGCGACGCGGTAGGCGTAGTCGTTGTTGGTGGCCAGCACCAGTTTCTTGCCCGGTGCCACGCCGTAGCGCCGTACATAGGTGGAAACCGCGCCGGCGAGCATGTTGCCGGGCAGGTCGTTGTTGCCGTAGACCAGCGGCCGCTCATGGGCGCCGGCGGCCAGTACCACGCGCTTGGCGCGCACGCGGTGCACGCGCTGGCGGACCTGGCCGAGCGGGGCGACCTCGCCGAGGTGGTCGGTGCGCCGCTCGTGGATGGTGAGGAAGTTGTGGTCGTGGTAGCCGTTGACCGTGGAGCGCGGTAGCAGGATGACTTCCGGCAGGCCTTGCAGCTCGGCCACGGCGTCCGCGACCCACTCGGCGGCGGGCTTGCCGTCGAGGGTCTCGCGGGTGTCCAGCAGGCTGCCGCCGAACTCTTCCTGCTCGTCGGCGAGGATCACCCGCGCGCCGCTGCGAGCGGCGGCGAGGGCGGCGGCCAGGCCGGCCGGGCCGGCGCCGACCACCAGCACGTCGCAGTGGTGGTTCATCCAGTCGTAGCTGTCCGGATCGACCTCGGTCGGCGCGCGGCCCAGGCCGGCGGCCTTGCGGATGTACTTCTCGTAGGTCATCCACATCGACTGCGGGTACATGAAGGTCTTGTAGTAGAACCCGGGCGGCATCAGCTTGCCGCCGACCTTGCCGAAGATTCCCATCAGGTCGTTCTGCACGTTCGGCCAGCCGTTGGTGCTGGTGGCCACCAGGCCGCTGTAGAGCGCCTGCTGGGTGGCGCGCACGTTGGGGATCTGGGTGGCTTCGCGGGAGCCGATCTGCAGGATCGCGTTGGGCTCCTCGGCGCCGGCGGCGACGATGCCGCGCGCCCGCGAGTACTTGAAGCTGCGGCCGACGATGTCGACGCCGTTGGCCAGCAGCGCGGCGGCCAGGGTGTCGCCGGCATAGCCCTGGTAGTGCTGGCCGTTGAAGCTGAAGGTCAGCGGGCGGTTGCGGTCGATGCGGCCGCCGCTGGACAGGCGATTGATCTGGCTCATGCCGGTTCCCCTTGTACGGCGGGTTTCTTCTCACCGTCGGCGACGACGCTGGGCTGCTCGCCGATCAGGTAGGTCTCGAGGATTTCGTAGGTCACCGTATGGCGGGTGACGTTGAAGTACTTGCGGCAGCCGGCGGCGTGCACCCACAGCTCGTGATGGAGGCCGCGCGGGTTGTCGCGGAAGAACATGTAGTCGCCCCATTCCTCGTCGCTGCAGGCGTTCGGGTCGAGCGGGCGCGGGATGTGGGCCTGACCCTTGGCGTGGAATTCCTCTTCGGAACGCAGTTCGCCGCAGTGGGGGCAGAAGATATTTAGCATTTTGTAGCCTCCGGAAACTGTTCTTGCCGGTTGACCGGCACCCTCTTCCTTCAGGGAGAGGGCTGGGGAGAGGGTCGCTCCCCGGTTGTTTCGTTACGGTCGAGAGTGGGCGCGCGCCTTCAACACCCTCTCCCGCCCTTCGGGCACCCTCTCCCTGAAGGGCGAGGGGCAGCGGATTTCGCCCTTCGGGCGGCTTTTGTCAGTGCGCCACTGCCGCCGCGCCGTGCTCGTCGATCAGCGCACCGCTGTGGAAGCGTTCGATGGAGAAGGGCGCGGCCAGCGGATGCGGTTCGCCCTTGGCCAGGGTGGCGGCGAAGACGTTTCCGGAGCCGGGAGTGGCCTTGAAGCCGCCGGTGCCCCAGCCGCAGTTGAAGAACAGGTTCTGCACCGGAGTCTTGCCGATGATCGGGCAGGCGTCCGGGGTGGTGTCGACGATGCCGCCCCACTGGCGGTTCATGCGTACCCGCGAGAGCACCGGGAACATCTCGACGATGGCTTGCAGGGTGTGCTCGATCACCGGGTAAGAGCCGCGCTGGCCGTAGCCGTTGTAGCCGTCGATGCCGGCGCCGATGACCAGGTCGCCCTTGTCCGACTGGCTGATGTAGCCATGCACGGCGTTGGACATGATCACGCTGTCGATGATCGGCTTCAGCGGCTCGGAGACCAGCGCCTGCAACGGGTGCGACTCCAGCGGCAGGCGGAAGCCGGCGAGCCTGGCCATGTGCCCGGAGTTGCCGGCGGTGACCACCCCGACACGACGCGCGCCGATGAAGCCGCGGTTGGTCTCGACGCCGATCACCGCGCCGTCCTGCTTGCGGAAGCCGGTGACTTCGGTCTGCTGGATCAGGTCCACGCCGAGGGCATCGGCGGCGCGGGCGAAGCCCCAGGCCACCGCATCATGGCGGGCGACGCCGCCGCGACGCTGGATGGTCGCGCCCATGATCGGGTAGCGGGTGTTCTTGCTGCAGTCCAGGTAGGGAATCTCCTCCGCCACCTGCTGCGCGTTCAACAGTTCGCCGTCGACGCCGTTGAGGCGGTTGGCGCTGACCCGGCGCTCGCCGTCGCGCATGTCCTGGAGGGTGTGGCAGAGGTTGTAGACCCCGCGCTGGGAGAACATCACGTTGTAGTTGAGGTCCTGGGACAGGCCCTCCCACAGCTTCATCGCGTGTTCGTAGAGCAGCGCGGACTCGTCCCACAGGTAGTTGGAGCGCACGATGGTGGTGTTGCGTGCGGTGTTGCCGCCGCCCAGCCAACCTTTCTCGACCACCGCCACGTTGCTGATGCCGTGTTCCTTGGCCAGGTAGTAGGCGGTGGCCAGACCGTGCCCGCCGCCGCCGACGATGACCACGTCGTAGACCGGCTTCGGCGTGGGCGTGCGCCACATGCGTTGCCAGTTCTCGTGATGGCTCAGTGAATGCTTTAACAGGCCGAAGCCGGAGTAGCGTTGCATGTGGATGCTCCTGAACTGTTGCTCCCTCTCCCGCGGAGAGGGTTGGGCCGGGGCGCGTCGGGCTCCCCGACCGTCTTCGGGGGGCTCAGCGATAGACCGGGAAGTCCGCGCAGAGACCGGCGACCTGGGTGGCGACCTTGGCTTCCACGTCGGCATCGCCGAGGTGGTCGAGGATGTCGCAGATCCAGCCGGCCAGTTCGCGGCTCTGCGCTTCCTGCAGCCCGCGGGTGGTGATGGCCGGGGTGCCGATGCGGATGCCGGAGGTGACGAACGGGCTCTGCGGATCGTTCGGCACCTGTCTGTCATACACATCTCCGAGCCCAC
>NZ_SCND01000279.1:0-8330 GCF_005503585.1 Pseudomonas sp. 2VD | reverse complement strand
CTCCCCGCCTCCCCCGTCCGCTCCCGACGCTGGCGCCTGGACCGGCGCAGCCTGCTGCTGGCACTGCTGCTGTTCGGCCTGCTGGTCCTGCTCGCCACCCTGGGCCGGCATTGGGGCTGGATACGCAGCTTCGGCGGCGACCTGCTGGCGGTGGTCTGGCTCTACTACCTGATGGGCAGCGCGCTCAGGGCGCCGGCCGCCTGGCTGGCATCCGCCGCCTTTGCCGTCGGCGCGCTGCTGGAACTGGGCCAGTACCTGGCGGCGCAACTGCATTGGCAATTCTCCAGCCCCGTGCTGCGCATCGTTCTCGGCAGCACCGCCGACGGCTTCGACCTGCTCGCCTATGCCCTCGGCGCGCTGCTGGCATGGTGGCTGGAGCGCCGGCGCTGATCAGCCGTCGGGCTGCTCCAGGGCGTTCACCAGTACCTTGAGGAAACGCGCCGCCTCGCCACCGGTGGCGGCGCGGTGATCGAAGGTCAGCGAGAGCGGCAGGATCGGGTGGATCGCCATCTCGCCGCGCCAGGCCACTACTTCGTCGCGGATGCCGCCGGCGCCGAGGATGGCCACCTGCGGCGGCACCACCACGGGGTTGGCGTAGCGGCCGAACAGGGTGCCGAAGTTGGATAGGGTCAGGGTCGCGCCGAGCATTTCCGCCGGCGGGATCGAGCGTGCCTGGACGTCTTCGCGCAGGCGCCGCATACCGGCGCGCAGGTCCTCCGCCGAACGCGCACCGACGTCGCGCAGCACCGGCACGAACAGGCCGTCCGGGGTGTCCACGGCGATCCCCAGGTCGAGCCGCTCATGCAGTTTCAGCGACAACGAGGCGCCATCGAACCAGGCGTTGAGGGTCGGCTCGGCGCGACAGGCCTCGGCCAGCGCCTGGGCCAGGCGGATCAACGGGTCGCGTGCGGTCTTCCAGCGATGCAGGTCGGCGTCGCCGTAGATCGTCACCGGCACCACCTCGGCATGCGAGCGCGCCATGTTCAGCGCCATGCTCCGCCGTACCCCGCGCAAGCGCTCGCCGCCGAAGCGTTCGCGGGCGCCCTGGGCGGCGGCCTCGACGTCGGCGCGGGTGATCAGGCCATCCGGGCCGGAGCCGCTCAGGCCGGCCAGCTCGACGCCCTGCTGGCGGGCGAACTGGCGCACCGCCGGGGTCGCGCGCGGTGCCAGGTGCTCGCGGGTGGACGGTGCGGCGCCGATGAAGAAACGGTCCTCCAGGGCGCTACCGCCGCCCTCCAGGCGCCCCACCACGGTACCGGCGTCCGCCTCCTCGCCCTCGAAGCCCACCAGCGGTTCGCCGACGTGGAGGATGTCGCCCTCGGCGCCGAACAGCTTGCCCACCACCCCGTCGTAGGGCGCGGGGATGTCCACCAGCGCCTTGGCGGTTTCCACCGAGACCAGGCGCTGGTCGGCGCGCACGCTGTCGCCGGCCTTGACGTGCCATTCGACGATTTCCGCTTCCTGCAGGCCCTCGCCCAGGTCGGGCAGCTTGAAGTGCTTCATGGTCGTCTCCCCTCGGCTCAGGCGTAGCCGAGCACGGTGTCGCAGGCCGCCAGGATGTCCTCCACGGCGGGCATGTACAGCGGTTCCAGGCGGTACAGCGGCGGCGGGATATCGGCCGCGGCGACCCGCTGGATCGGCGCCCGCAGATCGAACAGGACGCGCTCGTAGAGGCTCGCGGCGATTTCCCCGCCAAGGCCGCCGCTCTTCGGCGCCTCATGGACGATCACGCAGCGACCGGTCTTGCGCACCGAAGCTTCGAGGGTGTCGAGGTCGAGCGGCTTGAGGCAGGCGACGTCGATCACTTCGGCCTCGATGCCGCGCTGCGCCAGGCGCTCGGCGGCCTGCAGGGTCTCGTGGACGCTGGCGCCCCAGCTGACCAGGGTCAGGTCGCCGCCTTCGCGGAGGGTGAAGCAACTGTCCAGCGGCAGGCGCCGGGCGTCGTCCGCCAGCGGCTGCGGGTTCATCCGGTAGAGCCGGGTCGGTTCGAGGAAGATCACCGGATCGGGATCGTCGATCGCCGCCAGGAGCAGGCCGTAGGCCCGCGCCGGCGACGACGGCACCAGCACGCGGACGCCGGGGATGTGCGCGAACATCGCCTCGGTCGCCTCGCTGTGGTGCTCCGGCGCGCGGATTCCCGCGCCCATCGGCGTGCGCAGCACCAACGGGCAGGCCAGGCGGCCGCGGGTGCGATTGCGCAGGCGGCTGGCATGGGACACCAGTTGCTCCATGGCGGCGTAGATGAAGCCCATGAACTGGATCTCCATCACCGGCTTCAGGCCCTGGGCGGCCATGCCGATGGACAGCCCGGCGATCATGTTCTCCGCCAGCGGCGTATCCAGCACCCGCTTGAAGCCGAAGCGCTCGCGCAGGCCGAGGGTGGCGCGAAACACCCCGCCGTTGACCCCGACGTCTTCGCCCAGCACCACCACCGCCTCGTCCTCGGCCATGGCCCGGTGCAACGCCAGGTTGACCGCCTCCAGAAGGGCCAGGCGTTTCGCTTCGCCGTTGCGCTCATTCATGTTCGGCCCCTCCCTGCCGCCGCGCGGCGCGTTCCAGCAATTGCTCGCGCTGCTCCTCCAGGGCCGCCGGCCAGCGCGCGTAGACATGCTCGAACAGTGCCTGCGGCGCCTGCGCGGCGAACGTCTCGAAACGCTCCACCGCCTCCTGCACCCGCGCCTGGCACTCACCCACCAGCGCCTGCTCGCGCTCCTCGTCCCACTGGCCGCGGCCGGCGAGGAAGGCGCGCAGGCGCTTGATCGGCTCCTCGCGCCAGGCCTGGTTGACCTCCTCGGCGGAACGGTAGCGGCTGGCGTCGTCGGCCGTGGTGTGGTCGCACAGGCGATAGCTGATGCACTCCAGCAGGGTCGGCCTCTTGCCCTGGCGCGCGCGCTCCAGGGCCGCGCGGACGCGTTCGGCGACCGCCAGCACGTCGTTGCCGTCCACCTGTTCGCCGGGGAAGCCGGCACCCACCGCCTTCTCCGCCAGGGTCGGCGCGCCGCACTGGATGCGCCGCGGCACCGAGATCGCCCACTGGTTGTTGTTGACCACGAAGAGCACCGGCAACTGCCAGGCGCCCGCCACGTTCAGCGCCTCGAGGAAATCGCCCTTGCTGGTGGCGCCGTCGCCGCAGGTGGTCACCGCCACCCGGTGCTCGCCGCGGATGCGGAACGCCGAGGCGACCCCGCAGGCATGCAGGGCCTGGGTGGCGATCGGCACGCAGATGGGAAAGTCCTGCGCCGCCAGCGGTTCGGCGTAGTCGCTGCCGCGCTCGTCGCCGCCCCAGTAGAGGAGGATGTCCTCCATGCGCACGCCGCGCATCAATTGCACGGCGGTATCGCGGTAATAGGGCACCAGCACGTCCTCGGCGCGCATCTGGCTGCCGATGGCCACGCCGATGGCTTCCTGGCCGAGGGTTGGCGCATAGGTGCCGATCCGCCCGGTACGCTGGAGGGCCACCGCCTTCTGGTCGAACAGGCGGGTCAGGAGCATCTGCCGGTAGAGGCCGACCAGCGCATCGCTGTCGCCGGCCCAGGCGGGCAACTCGCCGAGGGGCCGACCGTCGCTGTCGAGGTAGCGGGTGAAAGGCGGGTCGATCCGGTTGTGAACCATCGCAAACCTCCTCCGCACGCCGGGTAGGCGTGCCGCTCAGGGTCGCGCCGCGGGTGGCGGCGTGCACGCGCGGCACCGCGGGGGTGGCCCGCACTGCCGCTGGCGAGGCCCGCTGGCGGCCTCGCCGGAAACGCCGGCCCGTCACTGCGGGCCGTAGAGAATCCGTTCCGCCAGACGGTCGGCGATCCGCGCCGGCGACTGGTGGTCGGCCTGGGCATGGGCATAGATCTCGGTGAGCCGCGCGGGAATCCGCGCCAGGTGCGCGGTGATGCTGTGCGGATCGGCGCCGCGGTGCTTGAGGGCGACGTAGATCAGGCCGCCGGAGTTGATCACGTAGTCCGGCGCATAGAGGATGCCGCGCGCCTCCAGCTCGTCGGCGACCTCCGGCCGCTCCAACTGGTTGTTCGCCGCCCCGGCCACCGCCGCGCAGCGCAACTGGCTGACGCTCTGGCTGGTGAGCACGCCGCCCAGGCCGCAGGGCGCGAGGATGTCGCAAGGGGTGGAGAGCAATGCCTCCGGCGCCAGCGGATGGGCACCGAGCTGCTCGACGGCCAGTTGCACCCGGCCGGGATCGAGGTCGCAGACCAGCAGCTCGGCGCCGACCGCCGCCAGTTGCTCGGCCAATGCGTAGCCGACGTGGCCGAGCCCCTGCACCGCGACCCGCAGGCCTTCCAGGTCGTCGCTGCCGAGGCGCGCCTGGGCGCTGGCGCGAATCCCGGCGAACACGCCGAGGGCGGTATGCGGCGAGGGGTCGCCGGCCTGGGTGGTGCTGGTGACGTGGCGGGTCTGCTGGGCGATGCAGTCCATGTCGGCGCTGGAGGTACCGCTGTCCACCGCGGTGATGTAGCGTCCGCCGAGGCTTTCGATGAAGCGCCCGAAGGCCTCGAACAGCGCGCCGCGATTGTCCAGGTGCGGCGGGCGGATGATCACCGCCTTGCCGCCGCCCTGCTCCAGCCCGGCCAGGGCCGCCTTGTAGCTCATGCCCTGGGCCAGGCGGATGGCGTCGCCGATGGCGGCTTCGTCGTTGGGGTAAGGCAGGTAGCGACAACCACCCAGTGCCGGGCCGAGTCGCGTGCTGTGGATGGCGATAATGGCCTTGAGTCCCGTGGCCGGGTCTTGGGCGAGGTGGAGACCCTCGAGCCGGGCCGCGTCCATCATGTCGAACATGCTGGGGCTCCCCTGCTTGCTGCTTGTTGTCCGGGCCGGGCCGTTGCCGCCCGGCACCTTCAGTATAGGCAGGCGTCGGCGAAACGCCCGCAAGGCCGACGACCAGGCGGCGGCGCTCGCCGAGCCGGGTACTGGACGAAGCTTCGGCGGACGGTTACAACCTTGGGGTCCGCCCGCTCGAAACCGGCCCCGGCGTGCTCCGAACGGCCCGTCCGCAGCGATCCAGGCGCACCAGGAGGAAAGCCATGGACCCGCGTCAAGCCTGCCTCGATTGTCTCGCCCAGGAACCGCCAGCGCTGTTCGAGGCGGCCCTGTGGATCGCCGCGGAGCACCTCCCGGCGTATTCGCCCGCCCACGCCCTGCGCGAGCTCGACGAACTCGTCCGGCAGATCGGCGCGAGCCTGGACGATCGCGCCTCGGCCAGCGAGCGCGCCCAGGGGTTGCTGCGGCGAATGAGCGAACAGGGTTTCTGCGAGGACGACGACTTCCCCCTGCAACCGCGCTCGGCCCTGCTTCCGCTGGTGCTGCAGCGGCGCCAGGGACAGCCGTTGTCGCTGGCGCTGGTGGCCATGGAACTGGCGCGGCGGCTGGACATTCCGCTGGTCGGAGTGAACTTCCCGGGACGCTTCCTGCTGCGCGTGCCGCAGGCCGACCATCTGCTCGACCCGGCCACCGGACGGCGCCTCTATCCCACCGACTGCCGCGAACTGCTGCTGCGCCTGCAGGGGCCGAAGAGCGAGCTGCAGGCCGCCTACCTGAAGCAGGCCTCTCCCGGGGAAATCCTCCAGCGTCTGTCGCGCAACCTGCGACAACTGCACAGCGCCGTCGGCGAGCCGCTGGCCGCGCTGAAGGATGCCCAGCGGGTGATCGAACTCGGCCCGGTGGGCGCCGCCGACCACGAGGCCCGCGCCGGCCTCTATCGGCAACTGGATTGCCCGCAGGCGGAACGCTACGACCTGGAACGCGCGCTCTTGCTCAGCGACGATCCCACCGAGCAACTGCGCCTCGGCCAGCGCCTGGGCGAACTCGCCCCGCCGACCGGCCGCGCCCTGCACTGAGGCCGCTCAGGCGAGCAGGCCGAGGGCCTTGGCCCGCGCCACCGCCTGGGTCCGGCGGGCCACCCCGAGCTTGCCGTTGATCCGCCGGGCGTGGGTCTTCACCGTGTGCAGGGAAATGAACAGTTGCTCGCCGATCTCCTGGTTGGAGCAGCCCTGGGCGATCAGGCCGAGCACCGCCAGTTCCCGGCAACTGAGCGGACTGAGCCCCTCCTCTTCTTCCCCCGGCAGGGCGGCGAACAGTTGCGGCTGGCGATCCCGCAGTCGCCGCTGCGGCAGTTGCAGGCCCAGCCGCTCCGCCAGTTCCAGGCCGCTGCGCAGGGTTTGCTGGGCCTGGGGCAATTGTCCGGAGAGGAACTGGCACTCGGCGATACCCATGCGCACTTCGCAGAGCAGCGTCTGCCGCCCCTGCGCCTCGAGAATGGCGAGCAGCCCGCGCAGCCGCGCTTCGGCGGCGGCTGCCTCGCCGCTGTAGAGTTCGGCCAGTGCCAATTGGTGCTCTACCCGCGCTTCCAGCTCCGGTTCGGAGGGCGGCGACAGGCGCGCCCGTCCCGGCTGGAAGTAGGCGCGGACCCGCAGCAGGATCTCCCGCGCCTGCGCCGGCCTTCCCTGCTGCAGGGTCAGGGCGGAGCTGACCAGCAGCAGCGCGCCGCGATACAGCGGATCGGGGACATGGCGCTGCTGCATCAGCCGCTCGACCTCCAGCAGGCGGTTGAACGCCGCGTCCAGGTCGCCCTGCCCGGCTTCCAGCAAGGCCAGTCCCAGGTAGCCGTAGAGCGCCCAGGGATCGAGATTCTCCCGTGCCTGCTCCAGCCCCAGCCGATACCAGTGCCCGGCCTCGACCTCGCGGCCCTGCTGCAGGCACAGGCGCGCGCGGCGCAGGGCGATCCGGCCGAGCATCGGGCTGCCCTGCTGGCCGAGGTCCTCCAGGTAGCGCTGGGCGCGATCGAGGACGCCTTCCGCGCGCAGCAGTTCGCCGCGCTGCTCCAGCCACTGCGCCCGCTCCAGTTCGATCAACGCCTCGAAGATCAGGCTGTCGTGCTCGCGCGCCAGGCGCAAGGCATCGCGGCCGATCAACCGCGCCTGGTCCATCCGCCCCTCGATCATCGCCAGTTGCATCAGCGCCGAGCGGCAGATCAGTCCCTGCGACCAGGCGTCCTCCGGCAGTTGCTCCAGCGCCTCGCGCAGGTAGTCGGCGGCGCCGCGCTCGCCGCGGCAGTGCAGGAGGATCCCGAACAAGCCCTGCCATTGCGCCAGCAGCACCCGCTGGCGGGACGCCGAGGGCATCGGCAGGAAGCGCGCCAACTGGCCGATGCAGTCCTCGGCTTCGGCCAGGCGTCCGGCGTAGAGCAGCGTCCAGGCATTCAGGATCACCAGGCGCGGCGTGCTGGCCAGCAGCGCCGCCGGCAGTTCGTCGCGCAGGGCCAGGACCATGCCGATGTTGTGGCCGTGCAGCAATTGCTCCTCGGTGAGCTTCTGCAACAATCCGGCGGCGGTTTCCGGTTCGTCGGCGGCCAGCGCCTGGTCGACCGCCTCGCGGGTCTCGCCGTGTTCGGCGAACCATTCGCAGGCTTCCCGGTGGAAGTCCCGCTGCGGGCGCTGCGGCGCTTCGCGCCAGGCCTCGCGGATCGCCGGCGGCAGGCTGTAGCGCTGGTTCGCATCGGCCAGCAGGGGGAAGCCCCGCGCCAACAGGTCGTCCAGCCCGTGGGGCAGCTCCTCGAACAGCCGGCGGAACAGCTCCGGACCGACTTGCGGCAGCCAGGCCAGGGCACGCGCGGCGTCGGCCAGCGGCGGCGGCAGCTCGTCGAGCAACTCGTGCTGGAGATATTCCTGCAACAACGGTCCGGCCGTCTCTTCGCCGACCAGCAGGCGCAAGCGCAACGCGGCGCACCAACCGCCGCTGCGTTCCAGCAGTGCCCCGGCCGTAGTGGCATCGGCGCTGCGCCCGTGCAGGCGGAGCAGTTCGGCGACCTCGTCGGTATCGAACGCCAGCAGGCCGCCGTCGACCTCCAGCAACTCCCCTTCCAGCAGCAACCGCGCCAGGTTGCACTGCGGCCGCCGCCGGCTCGCCAGCCACCAGCCCACCCGTGGCGAGGCCGCGCTCAACAGGCGATCGAGGCAGGCGTCGAGGGCGGGGTCGGGGTGCCGTGGGTAATCGTCGAGCAGCAGCCACAGCGCGGAAGCGTTACGCAGCCGCCGGCACAGCTGCGCTTCGTCGCTGTCCTCGGCCAAGCCGAGGGCGCCGGCCAGGCGGCGGCGGAAGGTCACGGGGTCCAGCGCTTCCCCGCCCAACGCCAGCCAGACCACCTGCACGCCAGGCGGCGCCCGCCGCGCGCATTCTCCGAGGAGGACGGTCTTGCCGCTGCCGGCGGGCGCGCAGAGCAGTCGCAGGCGGCATTCGCCGCGCAGCAGCGGCTGGTGCAAACGGGGCCGCGGCAGGTGCTGCGGCGGCAGCCGCGGCAAGGCGGCGGGCAGCTCGGTCGGCTCGGTCATGGC
>NZ_SCND01000278.1:0-8475 GCF_005503585.1 Pseudomonas sp. 2VD | reverse complement strand
GTCGAGCAGCCCGCGCAGGTGCGCGGCGCGCAGCCCTGGATAGAGCGGCAGCACGGCGAGGTTCACTTCCCGGCGCGGCTGGCGGTAGCCGAGCGCCGCGGGCACCGGCGCATGCTCGGCGTGGCGCGGTCGCGGCAGTTCGGCGAAGGCGTCGAACGCATCGCTGCGCAGCTTGCTGACCCGCGCGCCGTGCAGCAGGGCATCGTTGAAATAGACCTGTACGCCGCGCGCGTGGCCCTCCTGGAGGACGCGCAGGGCGCCGACCAGGTTGTCCCAGGCATCGCTGCCCGGCGCGCCGGCCGGCAGCATGGAGCCGGTCAGCAGCACCGGGATCGGCAGGTCGAGGAGCAGGAAGGACAGCGCCGCGGCGCTGTAGGCCAGGGTGTCGGTGCCGTGCAGGAGCAGCACGCCGTCGTGGCCGGCGTCGAGCGCGGCGACGATGGCGTCGCGCATCGCCAGCCAGTTGCCCTGGGTCATGTTGGCGCTGTCCAGCGGCGGTTGCAGTTCGGCGAAGCGCCAGCGCAGGTCCGGGGCGTCGCCGAGGCTTTGCAGGTGGTCGCGCATGCGCGCTTCGAAGCCGCCGGCCGGGGCCAGGCCCTGCGGGGTCTGCAACATGCCGATGGTGCCGCCGGTGTAGAGCACGAAGAGGTTCTTGACTGGGAGCATCCGTAATCCTTGTGTCGGGCCTTTTCGCGACGGACGTGCGAAGAGGGGACGCCATTGTGGCGCAGGCGCCGCTCCAGGGGGAGGGCGCCTGCGCGAAACTCAGCGAGTGCCGCTCGGCAGCGGCTCGGCGTCCGCCTGCGCCGGGGGCTCGGCGTGCTGGCCGGCGGGCCAGGCTTCGCGGTCCAGGTCGAGGTCGGCGAACTGCGCCGAGTCGAACACCGGCTGCTTGATCCCGGCGCGGCGCTGCACGTCGTAGTCGCGCATCACCCGCAGGCCGACCTTGAACAGCAGAGCCAGGGCCATCAGGTTGACGAAGGCCAGGCAGGTCATGGTGATGTCGGCGAAGGCGAACACGGTGGACAGGTCCTGCACCGAGCCCCAGACCACCAGGGCCAGCACCAGCGCGCGGTAGCCGATCAGCACCAGGCGGTTGCGGCTGAGGAACTGCAGGCTGTTCTCGCCCAGGTAGAAGTTGTAGAGGATGCAGGTGAAGACGAACAGCGACAGGGCCACGCTGACGAACACCCGGCCCCAGTCGCCGACCACCGCGGCCAGGGAGTTCTGGGTGAGGACGATGCCGTCGCCTTCGAAGCCCGGGGTGTAGAAGCCCGAGAGCAGGATCAGCAGGGCGGTGCAGGTGCAGATCACGAAGGTGTCGAGGAACACGCTGAAGGCCTGGACCACGCCCTGCGCCGCCGGATGGCGCACGGCGGCGACCGCGGCGACGTTCGGCGCGCTGCCCAGGCCGGCCTCGTTGGCGAAGACGCCGCGCTTGACGCCCATCACGATGGCGCTGCCGAGTAGGCCGCCGAACGCCGGGTCGAGGCCGAAGGCGCTCTTGACGATGGTTTCCAGCATTGCCGGGACGTGCTCGATCTGGCTGGCGATGACGTACAGGGTGACGCCGATGTAGGCCAGGGTCTTGATCGGCACCAGCAGGTCGGAGACCGCGGCGATGCGCTTGATGCCGCCGATGAAGACCACGCCGAGCAGCACCGCCAGGGCGATCCCGGTGTGCTGCGGGGCGAAGCCGAAGGCGTTCTGCAGCGAATGGGTGACGGTGTAGGACTGCAGGCCGTTGAAGGCGAAGCCGTAGGTCACCAGCAGGAGTACCGCGAAGACCACCGCCATCGAGCGCAGCTTCAGGCCGTGCTGGATGTAGTAGGACGGGCCGCCGCGATACAGGCCGTCGCCGTCGCTGCGCTTGTAGACCTGGGCCAGGGTGCATTCGAAGAAGCTGCTGGACATGCCGACCAGCGCGGTGACCCACATCCAGAACACCGCCCCCGGACCGCCGAGGGTCACGGCGATGCCGACCCCGGCGATGTTGCCGGCGCCGACCCGGCCGGCGAGGCTCAGCATCAGGGCCTGGAAGGAACTGAGCTGGCCGGCCTGGCCGCGCAGTGATTCCCTGAACACGCCGAACATGTGGCCGAAGTGGCGGAACTGGACGAAGCGCGAACGGATCGTGAAGTAGGCGCCCAGGCCGACGATCAGGACGATGAGGACTTTTCCGGAAAGGAAATCGTTGAGCATTTCAAGCATGGAGGTCTACCTCGGTTCTTATTCTGGTGTCGGCGTGCGTTGCGGCAGCGCCTTGGTGCGCGGCGCATGGTTGGCCATGACGCACCCGGTTACAATTTCGCGGGTTGCTCCTGCTTGATGCGACCTGATGCTAGAATCGCGTCCATAGCATCACTTTCGGAGCCGCCGATGTCCGAGCACCTGGGCGCCAATCTCAAGCTGCTTTGCAGCCATTACCGCTCGATTTCCGAGGTTTGCCGGCAATTGGCGATCAATCGCGCGCAGTTCAACAAGTACCTCAGCGGCCAGAGCCAGCCGACGCCCTACAACCGCAAGCGGATCGGCGACTTCTTCGGCGTCGAGGACTACGAGCTGGGCTTGCCGCCCGAGCAGTTCGCCCGCCTGATCGGCGCCCGTGCCAGCGCCCAGCCGCGCCAGTCCAGCAACGACCCGCTGTTGCGGCTGCTGCAACCGCTGCGCGCCGAGGCCGGCGACCTGAGCCGCTACTGCGGCTACTACTTCGAATATGCCAACTGCATGTCGGTGCCAGGCAGCATCCTGCTCTCCCTGGTGCATCTCTACGAGGAAGACGGCGTGTTCCTCTTCGAGCGCCAGGAACGCCAGGAGCGCACCAGCAGTACCGACGTGCAGGCGGAGGAGTGGGCGCGCTGCCGCTACCTCGGCGCGGCCTTCCAGTTGCAGGACCGGGTGTTCCTGATCGACTACGAGTCGCTGACCCTCAACGAGATGAGCCAGACCATCCTCATTCCCAGTTTCAAGAGCCGTATCACCCGCCTGAACGGCCTGAAGATGGGCGTTTCCAGCGGTGACCGGCGGACCCCGGCATGCAGCCGGGTAGTCTGGGAGTACCTCGGTGCGGAAATCAACCGGATCAACGCCTACCGCCAGGTGCGCCTGTACCGCCCGGACGATCCGCGGATCGACGAGGATATTCGCCAGCGCCTGGCGGCGGGGAGCTTGCGGCATGGGTTGCTGGAGACGGAGTGAGGGGCGGGGGATCGCGCAGGGCGGTGAGACCTGCTGACGACCCGGTTCGCGGCCACGAAAAAAGCCCCCTTGCCCGACGGGCAAGGGGGTAATGTGCGCCGGTGGTTGGCCGGCTACCGAGGTTCGCGGGAATCAGATGTGCAGGGCGTGTCCCAGCGCGCGCAGGGCGGCTTCCTGGACCGCTTCGCCGAGGGTCGGATGGGCGTGGATGGTGCCGGCGATGTCTTCCAGGCGGGCGCCCATCTCCAGCGACTGGGCGAAGGCCGTGGACAGTTCCGAGACCGCCTTGCCCACCGCCTGCCAGCCGACGACCAGATGGTTGTCGCGACGCGCCACCACGCGGACGAAGCCTTCGTTGGCCTCCAGGGTCATGGCGCGGCCGTTGGCGGCGAACGGGAAGCTCGCCACCAGGCAGTCCAGGCCGGCATCCTTCGCCTGCTCCGGGGACAACCCGGCGACCACCACTTCCGGATCGGTGAAGCACACCGCGGGGATCGCCACCGGGGCGAACTGGCGACGCTTGCCGGCGATCAGCTCGGCGACCATCTCGCCCTGGGCCATGGCCCGGTGCGCGAGCATCGGCTCGCCGGCGAGATCGCCGATGGCCCAGACATTGCGCATCGAGGTGCGGCACTGGTCGTCGACCTTCACCGCCCGGCCGTTCATGTCCAGGCCCAGGCTTTCCAGGTTCCAGCCTTCGCTGCGCGGCTTGCGGCCGACCGCCACCAGTACCTGGTCGGCGACGATCTCGCGCTCCTCGCCGGCGCCGTCGCGGACCCGCACGCCGTTCTCGCTCGGGCCCAGCAGGCTGTGCCCGAGGTACAGCTCGACGCCCAGCTTGCGCAAGGCCTGGGCCACCGGCTTGGTCAGTTCTTCGTCGTAGCCCGGCAGGATGCGCGGTTGCGCTTCCACCACCGCCACCTCGACGCCGAGCTTGCGGTAGGCGGTGCCCAGCTCCAGGCCGATGTAGCCGCCGCCGACCACCACCAGGCGCTTGGGCAGGCTGCCGGGCGCCAGCGCCTCGGTGGAGGAGATCACCTTGCCGCCCAGCGGCAGGATCGGTAGCTCGACGCTCTGCGAGCCGGCGGCCAGCAGCAGGTGCTCGCACTCGATGCGCTGGCTGCCGCCGCCGGCGAGTTCGACCGCCACGCTTTTGCCGTCGAGGATCCTCGCCCAGCCCTGGACGACATCGACCCCGTGTTTCTTCAGCAGCGCGGCGACGCCGCTGGTGAGGCGGTCGACGATGGCGTCCTTCCATTCCACGGTGCGGGCGATGTCGATGCTCGGCGCCTGTACCTGGATGCCCAGCGCCGACCGGCCGGCATAGTGGCGGGCCTTGAGGTATTCCTCGGCGGCGTGGATCAGCGCCTTCGACGGGATGCAGCCGACGTTCAGGCAGGTGCCGCCGAGGGCGGCGCCCTCCACCAGTACGGTGGGAATGCCCAGTTGCCCGGCACGGATCGCCGCGACGTAGCCGCCGGGACCGCCGCCGACGATCAGCAGGGAAGTCTTCAGGATCTGGCTCATCGCTTACTCCAGGAACAGGGTGGCAGGATGTTCGAGCAGGCCGCGCACGGCCTGGATGAAGGCCGCCGCGTCCATCCCGTCGACCACCCGGTGGTCGAAGGAGGAGGAGAGGTTCATCATCTTGCGCACGACGATGTTGCCGCCGACCACCATCGGTCGCTCGACGATGCGGTTGACGCCGACGATGGCCACCTCAGGATGGTTGATCACCGGTGTGCTGACGATCCCGCCGAGCGCGCCGAGGCTGCTCAGGGTGATGGTCGAGCCGGACAGCTCCTGGCGTTGCGCCTTGCCGCTGCGCGCGGCTTCGGCCAGGCGCGCCACTTCGCTGGCGTTGCCCCAGAGGTCGCGCGATTCGGCGTGGCGCAGCACCGGCACCATCAGGCCGTTGTCGCTCTGGGTGGCGATGCCGACGTGCACCGCGCCGTAGCGGGTGACCACCTCGGCCTCGTCGTCGTAGCGCGCGTTCAACTGCGGGAAGTCGCGCAGCGCCACGACCATGGCGCGGACCAGGAACGGCAGCAGGGTCAGCTTGCCGCGCTGGCCACCCCATTTCTGGTTGAGATGGGCGCGCAGGGCTTCCAGGTCGGTGACGTCGATTTCCTCGACATAGCTGAAATGCGGGATGCGTCGCTTGGCGTCCTGCATCTTCTGGGCGATCTTGCGACGCAGGCCGATCACCGGCACCGCCTGTTCGTCGTGTCGCTCGGCATACCCTTGCGCGGCGCCGCCGCTGCGCGTGACGCTGCCGTCCTGGGTCAGGTAGGCATCGAGGTCCTCGTGGAGGACGCGTCCGGCGGGACCGCTGCCCTGCACGAATTGCAACTCGATGCCCAGGTCGCGGGCGCGCTGGCGCACCGCGGGGGAGGCCAGCGGGCGTTCGCCGGGCTGGCGCCGCTGCCGTGGCGCCTCGCTGTCGCGCAAGGCGCGCGGCGCTTCGGCGGCGGCTTTCGGCGGCGCGACCGGGGTCTCCTTGGGTTCCTCCGGGGCGGCTGCGACGGACGCGGCCGGCGTCGCCGCGGCCGGACTCTCGGCGAGGTTGCCGGCGCCTTCCACCTCCAGGCGGATCAGTTCGCCGCCCACCGCCATCACCTGGCCCGGCTGGCCGCCGAGGGCGAGGATGCGTCCGGCCACCGGCGAGGGGATCTCCACCGTGGCCTTGTCGGTCATCACCTCAGCGAGAACCTGGTCTTCATTGACCGAGTCGCCGACCTGGACATGCCACTCCACCAGTTCGACCTCGGCGATGCCTTCCCCGATGTCCGGCATCTTGATCACATGGGTACCCATTCAGACCTCCATCACACGCTTGAATGCCGCGCCGACGCGCGCGGGGCCGGGGAAATACGCCCACTCCTGGGCATGCGGGTAGGGGGTGTCCCAACCGGTGACGCGCTCGATCGGCGCCTCCAGGTGGTGGAAGCAGTGCTCCTGCACCAGCGACATCAGCTCGGCGCCGAACCCGCAGGTGCGGGTCGCCTCGTGGGCGATGACGCAGCGGCCGGTCTTCTTCACCGAGGCGACGATGGTTTCCAGGTCCAGCGGCCAGAGGCTGCGCAGGTCGATGATCTCGGCGTCCAGGCCGGTCTCGTCGGCCGCGGCCTGGGCCACGTAGACCATGGTGCCGTAGGTCAGCACGGTCAGCGCCGCGCCGGGGCGGACGATCGCCGCCTTGTCCAGCGGCACCTTGTAGTAGCCGTCCGGCACCTGGCTCGCCGGATGCTTGGACCAGGGCGTCACCGGGCGGTCGTGGTGGCCATCGAACGGGCCGTTGTAGAGGCGCTTGGGCTCGAGGAAGATCACCGGGTCGTCGTTCTCGATGCAGGCGATCAGCAGGCCCTTGGCGTCGTAGGGGTTGGACGGCATCACCGTGCGCAGGCCGCAGACCTGGGTGAACATCGCCTCCGGGCTCTGGCTGTGCGTTTGCCCGCCGTAGATGCCGCCGCCACAGGGCATGCGTACGGTCATCGGCACGATGAAGTCGCCGGCCGAGCGATAGCGCAGGCGCGCCGCCTCGGAGATCAACTGGTCGGAGGCCGGGTAGACGTAGTCGGCGAACTGGATCTCCACCACCGGGCGCAGGCCGTAGGCGCCCATGCCGACCGCGGCGCCGATGATGCCGCTCTCGGAGATCGGCGCATCGAACACCCGCGAGGTGCCGTATTTCTTCTGCAGGCCTTCGGTGCAGCGGAACACGCCGCCGAAGTAGCCGACGTCCTGGCCGAATACCACCACGTCGTCGTCGCGCTCGAGCATGATGTCCATCGCCGAGCGCAGCGCCTGGATCATGGTCATGCTGGTGACCGTCTGGGCGTTCTCGTGTTGCGGGTTCATGGCATTCATACCCCGAGCTCCTGGCGTTGCCGGCGCAGGTGCTCCGGCAGTTCTGCATAGACGTCCTCGAACATGCTGGCGGCGCTCGGCACCCGGCCGTCGATCAGGGTGCCATGGCTCTCCGCCTGTTTCTGCGCGGCCAGTACTTCGGCTTCGAGGGCCTTGTGGGTGGCTTCGTGCTGTTCCTCCGACCAGATGCCGAGGCCGATCATGTGCCGCTTCAGGCGGGCGATCGGGTCGCCCAGCGGGAAGTTGGTCCAGTCGTCGGCGGGGCGGTACTTGGACGGGTCGTCCGAAGTCGAGTGCGGGCCGGCGCGGTAGGTGACCCATTCGATCAGGCTCGGCCCGAGGTTGCGCCGGGCGCGCTCGGCGGCCCACTCGGAGGCGGCGTAGACCGCCAGGAAGTCATTGCCGTCGACCCGCAGCGAGGCGATCCCGCAGCCCACGCCACGGTTGGCGAAGGTGGTGCCTTCGCCGCCGGCGATGGCCTGGAAGGTGGAGATCGCCCACTGGTTGTTGACCACGTTGAGGATTACCGGCGCGCGGTAGACATGGGCGAAGGTGAGGGCGGTGTGGAAGTCCGACTCGGCGGTGGCGCCGTCGCCGATCCAGGCCGAGGCGATGCGCGTGTCGCCCTTGATCGCCGAGGCCATGCCCCAGCCGACCGCCTGGATGAACTGGGTGGCGAGGTTGCCGGAGATGGAGAAGAAACCGGCCTCCTTGCTCGAGTACATGATCGGTAGCTGGCGGCCCTTGAGCGGGTCGGCCTCGTTGGAGAGAAGCTGGCAGATCATGTCCACCAGCGGGTATTCGCGGGTGATCAGGATGCCTTGCTGGCGATAGGTCGGGAAGCACATGTCGCCGTCGCGCAGGGCCAGGGTGTGGGCGGTGGCGATGGCTTCCTCGCCGAGGCACTGCATATAGAAGGAAAGCTTTTTCTGCCGTTGCGCGGTGAGCATGCGCGCGTCGAACAGACGGGTCTTGAGCATCGCCCGCATGCCGCGCAGCAGTTGTTCGTTGCTGAGCTGCGGATTCCAGGGACCGACGGCGTGGCCGTCGTCGTCGAGCACGCGTACCAGGCTGTAGGCCAGGTCGCTGGTCTCGGCGGGCTCGACATCCACCGGCGGCTTGCGTACCTCGCCGGCGGGGGACAGGTGCAGATAGGAAAAGTCGGTCTTGCAGCCAGGACGCCCGGTGGGCTCCGGGACATGCAGACGCAACGGCTCGTAATCACTCATGACAGGCCTCCGGCCCGGTCCGGGCCAAACGGTTGGAGAGATCAGAAACGGGCGAACGGC
The DNA here is from genome assembly GCF_005503585.1 of Pseudomonas sp. 2VD. Taxonomy (NCBI): domain Bacteria; kingdom Pseudomonadati; phylum Pseudomonadota; class Gammaproteobacteria; order Pseudomonadales; family Pseudomonadaceae; genus Pseudomonas; species Pseudomonas sp. 2VD. Next base: position 118 of record NZ_SCND01000278.1, on the reverse strand, counting down.
GCTCGAAGCGGCGGACTGGGCGGATGGCGGGTTCCCGTCCTGTGGGTGGGGGCGGGTTGCAGGCATGCCGGGTACGGCAGGCGCGGTCGTACTGGGTGACGTCTGGCTCTTATACACA
>NZ_SCND01000277.1:0-8507 GCF_005503585.1 Pseudomonas sp. 2VD | reverse complement strand
ACATCGAACTGGAAGCCAACCGTGCGCCGCGCGTCGCGGCCATGAGCCACGACTCGCTGCACGCCTTCTTTCTCGCCGCGCCGCTGATCTACATCGCCACCACACAACTGGCGGCCACCCATGCCAGCGAAGCGGAGATCGAGACGCTCAAGGCGATCCAGGAAGATTTCCGCAAGGCCATCGAAGAGAAGCATGTGGAAAACCGCGTCATCCACAACGACGCCTTCCACCTGGAGATCGGCAGGATGGCCCACAACGACTATCTCATGCCCAGCCTGCGCCGCTTGCTGATCGACCATGCGCGGCTGGGCAAGATCTTCTACCGCCATCCGACCACCGACGACATGCAACGCGACCTGGAACTCGCCTGCGACCAGCACGACCAGATCGTCGATGCCATCCAGCGGCGCGATCCGGATGCGGCGGCGGACATCGTCCGTGCGCATTTCGAGCTGTCGCGCCGGCGCATGGCCGAGTACGCGGCGCCGGCCGGAGTGGAGGTGGCGCTGGTCTACGAGGGTTAGCGAGCCCCCGCGCCACGGCCCCGCCCGAGAAGCGGAGGCGGTCACGCAGGGGATGGTTACCGGGTTCCAATAACAAGAGTCAGGTCCCTGCGATGACGAAAGTAACCCACCTTCCGGCCGACGACCGTTCCTGCGGCTGGTATCACCTCAGCCCGCCGCGGCGGCCGAAGCCGGCCCACTACGGCAGGAGCGCCGCCCGTTGGGTGGTGGTCGGCGCCGGCTTCACCGGCCTCGCCGCCGCGCGCCAGCTGGCGCTGCATTTTCCCGACGAGGAGATCGTCCTGGTCGAGGCCCAGGAAGTCGGCTTCGGTACCGCCGGGCGCAACGCCGGCTTCGCCATCGACCTGCCCCACGACATCGGCGCCGACGACTACATCGGCGACATAGCGACCGCCCGGATCGGCCTGAAGCTCAATCTCGCCGGCCAGTCGCTGCTCCGCGAACAGGTGCAGCGCCATGCCATCGACTGCCAGATGAAGGCCTGCGGCAAGTACCAGGCGGCCGTCGAGGCGCGCGGCGTGGCTGTGCTCGACGCCTACCGGCGCGGCCTCGATCGGCTTGGCCAGGCCTACGAGGTGATCGAGGCGGACGACCTCCCGGGACACATCGGCACCGCTTTCTATCGCAAGGCCCTGTTCACCCCCGGTACCCTGCTGGTGCAGCCCTCGGCCCTGGTCAAGGGCCTGGCCGACAGCCTGCCGGGCAACGTCAGCCTCTACGAACACACACCGATCACCGCCGTGGAATATGGCGACAGGACCCTGCTGAGCCATCCCCACGGCAGCATCCTGGCCGACCGCCTGGTCCTCGCCAACAACGCCTTCGGCATGAGCTTCGGCTTCCTCCAGGGGCGGATGCTGCCGATCTTCACCTACGCCAGCCTGACCCGGCCGCTCGATGCCGAGGAGCAGGCCCGCCTCGGCGGCCGCCCCTACTGGGGCCTGATCCCGGCCGACCCTTACGGCACCACGGTGAGGCGTACCCCGGACAACCGCCTGCTGATCCGCAACAGCTTCAGTTTCAACCCTGACGGACGCAGCGCCGGGAAGTACCTTGAGCGCTTCGCCGTACGCCATCGCGCCTCGTTCCGCCAGCGCTTCCCGATGCTCCCGGAAGTCGGCTTCGACTACACCTGGGGCGGCTCGCTGGCGCTGTCGAGGAACCACATGGGGCACTTCGGCGAGCTGGCGCCCAACGTCTATGGCGCCCTGTGCTGCAACGGCCTGGGGGTAACCCGCGGGACCGTCACCGGGAAGCTGCTGGCCGACTGGCTGGCGGGCGAACGCAACGAGCTGATCGACTTCCTGCTGCGCGCGCCCGGTCCCAGCGGCAATCCACCCGAACCACTCCTTTCCCTTGGCGTGAACCTCAACCTGAGGTGGGGGCAGTATCGAGCAGGTAGAGAAAGCTAGGCATCCCTAGTAACGCGCCCACGGGCGCCGACTTCGATTCAGACGGCCATTGAAGACCGGAGCTGGAGAGCGTTCCAGCCTCGCGGATTCGCTCGGCCCGAATTCACCGGCAGCGGTTAGAACCAGGAGACAATAATGACAAATCCTACGACCTCGATCGAAGACGTACCCCTCAACGCCTTCCACCGGCTGTTGACCCTGCGCTCCGGCGGCGGCTCCTTCGTCGACGGCTACGTGCTGAGCATCATCGGCGTGGCGATGCTGCAGATGACCGCGGCATTGCAACTGAGCAGTTTCTGGCAGGGCATGATCGCCGCCTCGGCGCTGGTCGGCATCTTCTTCGGCGGTTTCCTCGGCGGCTGGCTGACCGACCGCCTGGGCCGCCGCAGGCTGTTCTTCGTCGGCCCCAGCCTGTTCGTCCTCGCTTCCCTGGCGCAGTACGGGGTCGACTCGGCGGCGGCGCTGTTCGTCCTGCGCTTCCTGATCGGCGTGGCGGTGGGCATCGAGTACCCGGTCGCCACCGCCTTGCTGGTGGAGTTCCTGCCGAAGAAGTATCGCGGACCGCGCCTGGCCACCCTGACCATCCTCTGGTTCGCCGGCGCCGCCTTCGCCTACCTGGTCGGCGACCTGATCCTGCGCAGCGGCGGCGAGGACGCCTGGCGCCTGGTACTGGCCAGCACCGCGGCGATCGGCGCCGTGCTGTTCCTGCTACGCATCGGCACCCCCGAGTCGCCGCGCTGGCTGCTGAGCAAGGGCCGCGACGCGGACGCAGAACGGGTCATCCGCCAGGTCTACGGCGAAGCCTTCTCGCTGGCGAACCTGCCCGAACAGGCGCTGGAACGGAAGGTCACCATCTGGCACCTGCTCTACGCCGGCTACGGCAAGCGCATGCTCTTCGTCACCCTGTTCTGGACCTGCTCGGTGATCCCCGTGTTCGCCGTCTACGCCTTCGCGCCCAAGGTGCTGCTGGCGCTGAACCTGAAGGGCGACTGGGCCTCCTACGGTTCGGTGGCGATCACCCTGCTGTTCGTCATCGGCTGCATCATCGCCACCCGCCTGATCAACCGCATCGGCCGGCGCTGCATGCTGCTGCACAGCTTCCTCTGGTCCGGCCTGGCGCTGCTCGGGCTGGGCGTCTTCCACGCCGGCTCGGAGGCGACCATCCTCGGCCTGTTCGGTGCCTACGCGCTGTTCATCGGCGGCGCCCAGGTGCTGCAACTGGTCTACCCGAACGAACTGTTCCCCACCGAGATCCGCGCCTTCGCGGTCGGCGTCGGCACCTCGTTATCGCGCGTCGGCGCCGCGGTGGGCACCTACCTGGTGCCGCTTTCCCTGGAAACCCTGGGTACCGCCCAGACCATGTACGCCGCCGCGCTGGTGACCCTGCTCGGGCTGCTCGTGACCTGGGCCCTGGCGCCGGAAACCCGTTCGCTGAACCTGCAGCAGGCGGCTTCGCTCACCTGAACCACCCGCCGCGGCAGCGTCCGCCGGGTGCGCCGCGGCCCAGCATCCCACAGGAGGAAACCCCGTGAAATTCGAAGGTATCTATACCCCCGCCATCACCCCGCTGAGCGCCGACGGCAGCATCGACACCCAAGCCTTCGCCGAGGTCCTGGAGTTTCTCGTCGAGTCGAAGGTGCACGGCATCGTGATCGGCGGCTCCACCGGCGAGTACTACGCGCACACCGCCGAGGAACGCCTGGCCCTCGCCGCCCACGCCAGCGAAGTCATCGCCGGGCGCCTGCCGCTGGTGGTGGGAACCGGCGCGATCCGCACCGAGGACTCGCTGGCCTACGCCGAAGCCGCCCGCGCCATCGGCGCCGACGCCATCCTGGTCGGCTCGCCGCCCTATGCGCTGCCGACCTCGCGGGAGATCGCCGAGCACGTGCTGGCGGTGGACCGCGCCGCCGGCCTGCCGATCATGCTCTACAACTATCCGGCGCGGATGGGCGTGGAGATGGACGAGGCGTTCTTCGCCGCCGTCGCCGGCTGCCGCAACATCGTCGCGATCAAGGAAAGCTCCGGCTCCACCGCGCAATTGCACCGCCTGGCCTGCCGCCACCCGCGGATCGCCTTGTCCTGCGGCTGGGACGACCAGGCCCTGGAGTTCTTCGCCTGGGGCGCGCGCAGTTGGGTCTGCGCCGGCTCCAACTTCATCCCTGGCGAACACCTCGCCCTGTACCAGGCCTGCGTGGTCGAGAACGACTTCGCCAAGGGCCGGCGCATCATGGCGGCGATGATGCCGCTGATGGACTTTCTCGAAAGCGGTCACTTCGTCCAGTCGATCAAGCACGGCTGCGAGCTGGCCGGCCTGCGCGCCGGCGGCGTACGTGCGCCGCTGAAGGCGCTGGACGAGGCCGGCAAGGCGGCACTGGCGGAGATCGTCGCCAGGCTCAAGGGCGAGGTCGCGCGGATCGTCGAGGGTGGCCGCCATGACTGAGCTGCTGAGCCGGGAGGAATACGCGGCCATCGCCGCGACGCTGGACCTTCCCCAGCGCGCCTTCATCGACGGAGGGTTCCGCGATGCCTGCGGCGGCCGCACCTTCGCCTCGACCAACCCGGCCACCGGCGAGCTGCTGGCGCAGGTCGCCGCCTGCGACGCGGAGGACGTCGGGCACGCCGTGGCCAGCGCGCGGCGGGCGTTCGAGGACGGCCGCTGGCGCTCGCGCACGCCCGCCGAGCGCAAGGCGGCGCTGCTGCGCCTGGCCGAGCTGCTGGAAGAGCACCTGCTGGAACTGGCGGTGATGGAGAGCCTCGACAGCGGCAAGCCGATCCGCGAATGCCAGCACACCGACCTGCCGGAAACCATCAATACCCTGCGCTGGCATGCCGAACTGATCGACAAGATCTACGACAGCACCGCCCCGGTCGGTTCGGCGGCGCTGGCCATGGTGGTGCGCGAGCCGATCGGCGTGGTCGGCCTGGTGCTGCCGTGGAACTTCCCGCTGCTGATGCTCGCCTGGAAGATCGGCCCGGCGCTGGCGGCAGGCTGCTCCGTAGTGGTCAAGCCGGCCCCCGAGACCAGCCTGACCGCCCTGCGCGTCGCCGAACTGGCCAGCCAGGCGGGGATCCCCGCCGGGGTGTTCAACGTGGTCCCCGGCGGCGGCCGCGAGGCCGGCGAACCGCTGGGCCGCCACCCGGACGTGGCGATGGTCAGCTTCACCGGCTCCACCGCGACCGGCCGCCTGTTCCTCAAGTACGCCGCCGAGTCCAACCTCAAGCGGGTGGTACTGGAGTGCGGCGGCAAGAACCCGGCGGTGGTGATGAACGATGTCGAGGACCTCGACCTGGCGGCGCAACACGTGGTCAACGGCGCGTTCTGGAACATGGGCGAGAACTGCTCGGCGTCCTCGCGGCTGATCGTCCACGCCGAGGTCCGCGAGGCACTGCTCGAACGCATCGGCGCGCAGCTCCGCGAGTGGCGCATGGGCGACCCGCTGGATCCGCGTAATCGCCTCGGCGCGCTGGTCAGCCCGGCGCACTTCGAGAAGGTCCGCGCGTACCTCGACCAGGCCAGGACGGAGCGGTTGGCGGTGCGCTTCGGCGGCTCCACCGAGGCTGGCATCTTCGTCGAGCCGACCGTGGTCGATGGCGTCTCGCCGCACAGCCGGCTGTTCCGCGAGGAAATCTTCGGCCCGCTGCTCTCGGTCACCTCTTTCGACGACATCGACGAAGCCATCGCCCTGGCCAACGACACCGTCTACGGCCTCGCCGCCTCGGCCTACACCGGCAGCCTGCGCCACGCACTGCGCCTGTCGCGGGAGATCCGCGCGGGGATCGTCACCGTCAACTGCTTCGGCGAGGGCGACGCCTCGACGCCCTTCGGCGGCTACAAGGAGTCAGGCTTCGGCGGTCGCGACAAGTCGGTCTGGGCACACGACCAGTACACAGAGTTGAAGACCATCTGGATCGACGCTTCCTGAAGCTGTCCGGCCCGCAAGGGCCGGCACTCCCGCCTGGCGGCGAGACCGGACAACCGGGCCGGACAGGCGACCAAGTGCAGACAACACCCATTCTGCATAACGTTCCGTCGCTATGCTGCTGCCTCCACCCTTCCCTTTTCCGCCAGGAACGACACGGAGACTCATCCATGACGGACAACCATATCGATGTACTGATCAACGGCTGCGGCATCGGCGGGGCGATGCTCGCCTACCTGCTCGGCCGCCAGGGCCACCGCGTGGTGGTAGTGGAGCAGGCACGGCGCGAACGCGCGATCAACGGCGCCGACCTGCTCAAGCCGGCCGGCATCCGGGTGGTCGAGGCGGCCGGGCTGTTGGCCGAAGTGACCCGTCGCGGCGGGCGGGTCCGCCATGAGCTGGAGGTCTATCACGACGGCGAGCTGCTTCGCTATTTCAACTATTCCAGCGTCGACGCGCGCGGCTATTTCATCCTCATGCCCTGCGAGTCGCTGCGCCGCCTGGTACTGGAAAAGATCGACGGCGAAGCGACCGTCGAGATGCTGTTCGAGACCCGCATCGAAGCGGTGCAGCGCGACGAGCGCCACGCGATCGACCAGGTGCGCCTGAACGACGGCCGCGTGCTGCGTCCGCGGGTGGTGGTGGGCGCCGACGGTATCGCCTCCTACGTGCGCCGCCGGCTGCTCGATATCGAGGTGGAACGCCGCCCCTACCCGTCGCCGATGCTGGTCGGCACCTTCGCCCTGGCGCCCTGCGTGGCCGAGCGCAACCGCCTGTACGTGGACGCGCAGGGCGGGCTGGCCTATTTCTACCCGATCGGTTTCGACCGCGCGCGACTGGTGGTGAGCTTCCCCAGGGAAGAGTCGCGCGAGCTGATGGCCGACACCCGCGGCGAGTCGCTGCGCCGGCGCCTGCAACGCTTCGTCGGCGACGAGAGCGCCGAGGCGATCGCCGCCGTCACCGGCACTTCGCGCTTCAAGGGCATCCCCATCGGCTACCTGAACCTGGACCGCTACTGGGCGGACAACGTGGCGATGCTCGGCGACGCCATCCACAACGTGCATCCGATCACCGGCCAGGGCATGAACCTGGCCATCGAGGACGCCAGCGCCCTGGCCGACGCCCTCGACCTGGCCTTGCGCGACGCCTGCGCGCTGGAGGATGCCCTGGCCGGCTACCAGGCCGAACGCTTCCCGGTGAACCAGGCGATCGTCTCCTATGGCCATGCGCTGGCCACCAGCCTGGAGGATCGCCAGCGCTTCGCCGGGGTCTTCGACACCGCCCTGCAGGGCAGCAGCCGGGCGCCGGAAGCGCTGGGCGGCGAGCGTTCCTATCAGCCGGTGCGGTCGCCGTCCCTGGAGGCTCCGCGCGGCTGAGCCCTCAGGCGTCCTCGCGCAAGCGCAGCGGGTCCACCAGCCCGGCGGCGATGGCCATGCCCACCAGCTCCGGCAGGGTCTGGGCCTGCATGCGCTTCATCACCCGCGCGCGGTAGAGGTCGACGGTCTTCACGCTGACTTCCAGTTGCTCGGCCACCTCGCGGCTGGTATAGCCGCGCACCAGCGGCAAGAGCACGTCGCGCTCGCGCGGGGTGAGGCTGTCCAGGCGTTCGCGCAACCCGGCGTCGAGATCGCGGTGCCGGCGCCGACGGGCGTGGCGATCGAGGGCCTGCTGCACGCTGTCGAGCAGCAATTGTTCGTTGTAGGGTTTCTCGATGAAATCCACCGCCCCGGCCTTGAAGGCGCGCACCACGATGGGCACGTCGGCATGGCCGCTGACGAAGATCACCGGCAGGTCGATGCCGCGCGCCAGCAGTTCGTCCTGCACGTTCAGCCCGCCCATGCCGGGCATCCGCACGTCGAGCAGGACGCAGGCATGGCGGCCGCCCTCGCAGGCGTCGAGGAAGTCCCGGCCCTGGGTGAAGGGCCGTGCCTTGAGGCCGACCGATTCCAGCAGCCAGACCGTCGATTCGAGCATGCCCTGGTCGTCGTCGACCACGTAGACCAGCGCTTCGTCAGGCATAGCCATCCTTAACCTCCCGTGGCGCCGGCGGCGAGCGGCAGCCGGCAGTTCATGAGCAACCCGCCATCCGCCGGCAGCTCGGCTTCGAGGGTGCCGCCGAAGCCCTCGACGATGCTGCGGCTCATCGACAGGCCCAGGCCCAGCCCTTCCGGCTTGCTGGTGTGGAACGGCGTGAAAATGTGTTCCAGCTGATCCGCCGGCACTCCCGGTCCCTGGTCGCGAACCCACAGGCAGAGCAGCCCGCCGGGCTCGACGCGGCTACCGATGACGACCCGCGACGGCGAGCCGGGATGCGCCTCGCGGTTGGCTTCGATGGCGTTGCGCAGCAGATTGAGGAACACCTGTTCGAGCAGCACGCGGTCGGCATACAGCGGCGGCGGATTGTCGGTCATCGCTTCTTCCACCGCCACTTGCCAGTGCCCGGCTTCCCAGGCGCAGAGGCCGATGGCCTCGCGTGCCACCTGGTTGAGGTCGAGCGCCTGCAGGCGCCGCTGGCCCTTGCGCAGGAAGGCGCGCAGGCGCTTGATCACCTCCGCCGCGTGGCCGGCGTGCTCGCCGATCCGCGCCAGCCCCTCGGCCACCCGCCCGGCGGCCTCGGGCTGGCTGCCGAGGACGGCCAGGTAACGCTGGCT
>NZ_SCND01000276.1:0-8517 GCF_005503585.1 Pseudomonas sp. 2VD | reverse complement strand
GTATCGTCCTGCTCGTCCTGCTCCAGGCTCTCGTCGTTCGGCAGCGCCTCGGCTTCCAGGGCCGCGGCGTCGCGAGCCTGGCGATCCTCGCGCGGCTGGCGCTCTTCGCGGGCCGGGCGCTCGGCGCGTTCTTCACGGCCTTCGCGGGGTTGGCGCTCTTCGCGAGCCGGGCGTTCGGCGCGCTCTTCGCGGCGGCGTTCGCTGCGTTCCTCGCGACCTTCGCGGCCTTCGCGCGGCTGGCGTTCTTCGCGGGGCGTCCGCTCGGCGCGCTCTTCACGGCCTTCGCGGGGTTGGCGCTCCTCGCGAGCCGGGCGCTCGGCGCGCTCTTCGCGGCGGCGTTCGCTGCGCTCTTCGCGGTTCGGGCGTTCGGCGCGCTCTTCGCGCGGTTGGCGCTCTGCGCGTTCCTCGCGGGGCTTGCGCTCTTCGTCGCGGCGATTGCCATCGCGGCCATCGCGGCGGCGGTTCTGCTGGCGGCCGTTGCGACGCTCGTCCTGGCGGGTTTGGCGCTCGGCAGCCGGCTTGCTGGTTTCAGCAGGCTTGGCGGCAGGTTGATCCTTGCCTGCGAACAGGCCGACCAGGGACTTCACCAGGCCCTGGAACAGGCTCGGCTCGGGCATCGGCTTGGCCGGCTCGACCGGTGCTTCGGTGTGTTGCGGTGCGGGCTGCTGGGGAGCGACGGTCTTGACTGCTGCTTCCTGGCGGACCAGGGTGCGGGTCGAGCTGACCGGCTGGGCTTCTTCGTGCTCGACGGTGGCCATTTCGTAGCTGGTCTGGCCGGCAACCAGTTCGGGGCTGTCATCGCGCAGACGCTGGACTTCGAAATGCGGGGTTTCCAGATGATCGTCCGGCAGGATGAAGATGCGCGCGCGGGTGCGCAGTTCGATCTTGGTGATGGCGTTGCGCTTCTCGTTGAGCAGGAAGGCGGCGACCTGGAAGGGCACGCGGGCGCGGACTTCCGCGGTGCGGTCCTTCAGGGCTTCTTCCTCGATCAGGCGCAGGATGGCCAGCGACAGCGACTCGACGTCGCGGATGATGCCCTGGCCGTTGCAGCGCGGGCAGACGATGCCGCTGGTCTCGCCGAGGGACGGACGCAGGCGCTGGCGGGACATTTCCAGCAGGCCGAAGCGCGAGATGCGACCGACCTGGACGCGCGCGCGATCGGCCTCGAGGGCTTCGCGGACACGCTCTTCCACGGCGCGCTGGTTCTTCGCCGGGGTCATGTCGATGAAGTCGATGACGATCAGGCCACCGATGTCACGCAGGCGCAGCTGGCGGGCGATTTCCTCGGCCGCTTCCAGGTTGGTCTGCAGGGCGGTTTCCTCGATGTCGCCGCCCTTGGTGGCGCGCGCCGAGTTGATGTCGATGGAAACCAGGGCCTCGGTCGGGTCGATGACGATGGAGCCGCCGGACGGCAGCTTCACTTCACGCTGGAAGGCGGTCTCGATCTGGCTCTCGATCTGGAAGCGATTGAACAGCGGAACGCTGTCCTGGTACAGCTTCACCTTGCTGGCGTACTGCGGCATCACCTGGCGGATGAAGTTCAGGGCTTCTTCCTGGGCGTCGATGCTGTCGATCAGCACTTCGCCGATGTCCTGGCGCAGGTAGTCGCGGATGGCGCGGATGATGACGTTGCTTTCCTGGTAGATCAGGAAGGGCGCGCCACGTTCGCCGGACGCTTCCTTGATCGCGCTCCACAGTTGCAGCAGGTAGTCGAGGTCCCACTGCAGTTCCTCGGTGCTGCGGCCGAGGCCGGCGGTGCGCACGATCAGGCCCATGTCGGCCGGTGCGTTGAGGCCGTTCAGGGCCTCGCGCAGCTCGTTGCGTTCTTCGCCTTCGATACGGCGGGAGATGCCGCCGGCGCGCGGGTTGTTCGGCATCAGCACCAGGTAACGGCCGGCCAGGCTGATGAAGGTGGTCAGGGCGGCGCCCTTGTTGCCGCGCTCTTCCTTCTCGACCTGGACGATGACTTCCTGGCCTTCGCTCAGGACTTCCTTGATGTTGATCCGGCCTTCGGGGGATTTCTTGAAGTATTCGCGGGAGATTTCTTTGAGGGGGAGGAAGCCGTGGCGTTCGGCGCCGAAGTCGACGAAGGCGGCTTCGAGGCTGGGTTCGACGCGAGTGATGCGGCCTTTGTAGATGTTGGCCTTCTTCTGCTCGCGGGCGCCCGACTCGATGTCGAGGTCGAACAGGCGTTGGCCGTCGACCAGTGCAACACGCAACTCCTCGGGTTGAGTCGCGTTGATCAGCATTCTTTTCATGTAGTACCAATGGTTTCCGGGGCTACCGGAAACGGCGATCGGCACACACGACTCTCACGGTCGGTGCTCGGGCGCGTATTCAGGAATGGCGGGCCATTCCCGTGTCCAGCGGCGCTCGGCACTGGGTGCCGGTCCGCGACTACGTCTCCTGCTTCCTGTGTTTCAGAAGCACTTGAGTCAGGAGGAGGAATCGGCTGTCGGAGGCGGACGAAAAATGCGTCTGGATCAAGCTAGAAGCTACGCAGTCCAACAGCCGTACATCTCCACCCTACACATGTTCCTTAAGAATCGGGCGCCGCTCGCAGTATCCGGAGCGGGTTGGCATCTCGCGCTCACCGAAGTGGTCGCGGCTCATGTTTCAAGGCTTTGGTTTCGAGTCGTTAGCGGGTTGGAAATTTTCGTATTTCCGCTGAAACGCCTCTGTAGGACGGCCTGACGTCCGTTCAAAGTGTTTGCAGGCGAGGGGGAAATGCAGGTTGGCAATCATCCGCAGGCCAGGCCGCTTATGGCGGCTTCCCGACTATAGCAGCAATGATTAAGTGCTTCAATTGAATGAAAAATTGTTATGATGTACGGATGACTACTCCCGCCTCTCCGACCACCGGTGTCCAGCTGCTCGATGTGCCGCCGGAACTGGCTGGTCAACGTATCGACAATTTCCTTATCGCCCGTCTCAAGGGTGCGCCCAAGACCCTGATCTATCGCATCCTGCGTAAGGGCGAAGTGCGCGTGAACAAGGGGCGGATCAAGCCCGACTATCGGCTCCAGGCCGGAGACCAGGTGCGCGTGCCGCCGCTGCGCCTGGCCGAGCGCGATGAGCCGGCGCCGCTGGCGCAGGGGCTGCTGGAGCGGATGGAGGCGGCGATCGTCTACGAGGACAAGGCGCTGATCGTGGTCAACAAGCCCGCCGGGATCGCCGTGCATGGCGGCAGCGGCGTGAGCGCCGGGGTCATCGAGGTGTTTCGCCAGTTGCGCCCCGATGCCAAGGATATCGAATTGGTGCATCGTCTCGATCGCGATACCTCCGGTCTGCTGATGATCGCCAAGAAGCGCAGCATGTTGCGTCACCTGCATGAGGCCCTGCGGGGCGAGAAGATCGTCGACAAGCGCTATCACGCCCTGGTCCGTGGCCACTGGCCGGCTGGCAAGAAGAACGTGCGCGCGCCGCTGCTGAAGAACAACCTGCGCTCGGGCGAGCGGATGGTCGAGGTGAACGTCGAGGGCAAGGACGCGCTGACCGAGTTCCGGGTGCTGCGTCGCTTCGGCGATTTCGCCACCCTGGTGGAAGCGCGCCCGATCACCGGGCGGACCCACCAGATCCGCGTACATGCCAAGCACGCCGGGCATGCCATCGCCGGCGACCCGAAGTATGGCGACGAGGATTTCTCCCGCGAGATCCGCGAGTTGGGCGGCAAGCGCCTGTTCCTGCATGCCGCGCAGTTGCGCGTGCCGCTGCCCGACGGGCAGGTGCTGGAGCTGGAGGCGCCGGTGGACGAGATGTGGCAGCGTTCGCTGGAGCGTTTGAATGACTGATTACGCGTTGCTGGTATTCGATTGGGACGGCACCCTGGTCGACTCGATCGCGCGCATCGTCGATTCGATGAAGGCAGCGGCGCGGGAAACCGCTCTGCCGGAGCGGGACGATACCCGGATCAAGGGCATCATCGGCCTCGGCTTGCCCGAGGCGATCGCTTCGCTCTATCCGGAGGTTGGCGATCCTGCTCTGGTCGAGCGTTTCCGGCGTGCCTACAGCGAGCATTACCTGGCGCAGGAGGCGCAGCCGTCGCGGTTGTTTCCCGGCGTGGCCGAAGCCATGGTGCATTTTCGCGAGGCCGGGTTCCGCCTGGCGGTCGCCACCGGCAAGAGTCGGCGCGGCCTGGACCGGGTGCTGGCAGGGCATGGCTGGAGCGATTTCTTCGATATCACCCGCTGCGCCGACGAAACGGCCAGCAAGCCGGACCCGTTGATGCTCCACGAGATCCTGGCGCACTGCCGGGTCGAGCCGGGGCGGGCGCTGATGATCGGTGATTCGCCGTTCGACCTGGAAATGGCGCGACGGGCGGGGATGGATTCGGTTGCGGTGGCCTATGGCGCCCAATCGCTGGAGCAGTTGCGGCCTTATGCGCCGCGGCTGGAAGTTGAGCATTTCACCGAGTTGCGCGCCTGGTTGGGCGGTGCTCGACGTGAGGCGGTTTCAGGAGTGGTTGAGCATGTCTGACGAGTGGAAGTCGGAAACGCCGAAGGCGAATGACGACAAGAGCTGGAAGCTGCTGGAGAAGGCGGTTCTCGCCGGGGTCCAGGAGCAGCGGCGGGCGCGGCGCTGGGGGATATTCTTCAAGTCGCTGACCTTCATCTATCTCTTTGTCGTGCTGCTGGCCTTCAGTCCGTTCGGCAGCCTGGAGAAATCGGCCTCGCGCAGCGGTAGCCACACGGCGCTGATTGAGGTGAAGGGTATGATCGCCGACGATGAGCCGGCCAGTGCCGACAATATCGTCACGGCCTTGCGCGCGGCGTTCAAGGATGAGGGTACCAAGGGGATCGTCCTGCGGATCAACAGTCCGGGCGGCAGTCCGGTGCAGTCGGGCTATATCTATGACGAGATTCGTCGCCTGCGCGGCGAGCACCCGAACGTCAAGGTCTATGCGGTGATCAGCGACCTGGGTGCCTCCGGCGCCTACTACATCGCCAGCGCCGCCGACCAGATCTACGCTGACAAGGCCAGTCTGGTCGGTTCCATCGGCGTGACGGCGGCCAGCTTCGGTTTCGTCGGTACCATGGAGAAGCTCGGTGTCGAGCGACGCGTCTATACCTCCGGCGAGCACAAGTCGTTCCTCGATCCTTTCCAGCCGCAAAAGCCCGAGGAGACTCAGTTCTGGCAGCAGGTGCTGGATACTACCCACAAGCAGTTCATCGACAGCGTGAAAAAAGGGCGCGGCGACCGGCTCAAGGTCGAGGGGCATCCGGAGCTGTTCTCGGGTCTGGTCTGGTCCGGCGAACAGGCATTGCAGCTCGGTTTGATCGACGGTCTGGGCAATGCCAGCTATGTGGCGCGCGAAGTGGTGAAGGAGAAGAAGATCGAGGATTACACCGTGCAGGAGTCGCCTTTCGATCGCTTCGCCAAGAAGTTCGGTGCCAGTGTGGCGGAGCGCCTCGCGCTGTGGATGGGCTGGCAGGGCCCGGTATTGCGCTGAGAGCGTTTCCCTTCCTTATATAAAGAAGCCCGGCCGAAGCCGGGCTTCTTTATATGGGAATGCCGGATATGGGAATGCCGGCTCAGGGGATTTCGACGCCTTCCTCGAGGAGCATGTCGACCAGGCGGATCAGGGGCAGCCCTACCAGGCTGGTGGCGTCCTCTCCTTCGGTGGCGCGGAACAGGCTGACGCCCAGGCCTTCCGCCTTGAAGCTGCCGGCGCAGTCCAATGGGCGTTCCGCTTCGACGTAGCGGCGGATGCGGCTCTCGTCGAGGTGGCGGAAGTGCACGGTGAACGGCACGCATGCCACCTGGATGCGCCGGCTGGCGCTGTTGAGGAGGGCCAGTCCGGTGAGGAAGGTCACGCTATTGCCGCTGGCGTCCCGTAGCTGCTGGATGGCGCGTTCGGGGGTGTGCGGCTTGCCGAGGATGTCGCCATCGAGTACGGCGACCTGGTCGGAGCCGATCACCAGGTGTTGCGGATAGCGTCCGGCCAGCGCTTCGGCCTTGCTGGCGGAAAGGCGGCGGACCAGTTCCTCGGCACTTTCCCCGGGGCGATGGCTTTCGTCGATATCGGGGCTGGCGCTTTCGAAGGGAAGGCGCAGGCGGGTCAGGAGTTCGCGTCGGTAGGGGGAGCTGGAGGCGAGGATCAGGTCGGGCATGAGGTTCTCCATGGCGAGCGGCCGATTTTAACGAAAAGACTCGTCCTTACAGCGGTTTATGGCTAATTTCCTTTGACAGGCGCGGGGGCGTCCCTATAATGGCGCGCTTATGTTGAATGGGCCGATTCCACCTCATATCGATCCGCGCAAGTTGGTCGACCGCGGCGCCACCCTCGAGGGTGTGTACGCGCTCGCCGATATGCCGCGTGTATGCGAGCAACTGACCAGCGATGCCGGTGAGGTGCGCGTGAAGGTTTCCTTCGAGCGCGACCACCAGAAGCTGGCGGTCATGCATATGCAGCTCGATACCGAGGTGAGCATGGTATGCCAACGCTGCCTGGATGCGGCGGCCATTCCCGTGCATGGCGAATATACCTACGCCATTCTTCGGGAAGGTCAGTCCGCCGACGGTCTGCCGAAGGGGTACGATGCGCTGGAAGTGGGGGAGGAACCCCTGGACCTGCTGGCGCTGGTCGAGGACGAGCTGTTGCTCGCCTTACCCATCGTTCCGGCCCATGACCCCGAAGTATGTCAGCACCCGGCTGGATTCGTCGTCGAAGACGAGCCGGAGTCGAGCGAAGTCGAGGACAAGCGTCCTAATCCGTTCAGCGTACTGGCACAGTTGAAGCGTGACCCAAACGTTTAGGAGTTAATCAATCATGGCTGTTCAGCAGAACAAAAAGTCTCGTTCCGCTCGTGACATGCGTCGTTCCCACGATGCGCTCGAGTCCAATGCTCTGTCCGTGGAAAAGAGCACCGGTGAAGTCCACCTGCGCCACCACGTATCCCCGGACGGCTTCTATCGCGGCCGTAAGGTAGTAGACAAGGGCTCCGACGAGTAATCCTTGTCCGCACCAATCATCGCGATTGATGCAATGGGTGGGGACTTCGGTCCCCACTGCGTTGTTCCGGCCTCTATTGCCTTCCTGGCCGAGAATTCCTCTTCGCAACTGATCCTCGTCGGTCAGCCTGCCCTCCTCGAAGAACTCCTTTCCCGCTATCCGTCGCTCGACCGGCAGCGCCTGCGCGTGCATGCGGCCAGCGAAGTGATAGGTTCAGACGAACGTCCCTCCCAGGCCTTGCGTGGCAAGCCGGACGCTTCCATGCGCGTGGCGCTGGAGCTGGTCCGCGACGGCCGGGCGCACGCGTGCGTCAGCGCCGGCAATACCGGGGCGTTGATGGCGCTGTCGCGGCACCTGCTGAAGACCCTGCCCGGTATCGACCGCCCTGCGATGGTGACGGCGGTTCCGACCGAGAAGGGGCATTGTCATCTGCTCGACCTTGGCGCCAACGTGGATTGCAGTGCCGAGCATCTCTACCAGTTCGCGGTGATGGGTGCAGTGGCGGCAGAGGCCTTGGGCTGCGTCTCGCCCCGGGTCGCCCTGCTCAACGTGGGGACCGAGGAGATCAAGGGCAACCAGCAGGTCAAGCTGGCGGCGAGCCTGTTGCAGAAGGCCCAGGGGTTGAATTTCAGCGGATATATAGAGGGCGATGGCCTGTATCGCGGCGAGGCCGACGTGGTGGTCTGCGACGGTTTCGTCGGCAACATCCTGCTGAAGGCCAGCGAAGGCCTGGCTGCCATGGTGTCGGCGCGGATCGAACAGCGCTTCCGCGATGGACTGGCGGCGAAGCTGGTCGGTGCGCTGGCGTTGCCGCTGCTGCGCCGGCTGCGCGGCGATATCGCTCCGGCACGCTATAACGGCGCCAGTTTCCTCGGATTGCAGGGGATAGTGGTGAAAAGCCATGGGTCTGCCGCCGAGGAGGGTTTCCAGAGCGCCTTGCGTCGCGCGGCACTGGAAGTCCGGGAAAACCTGCCGCAACGATTGCATGGCCGTCTCGAGCATCTGCTGCTCTAATGTGTGACCGGGCGGTCCAGGCAGCCATCCAACACTCAGTTTCCTGCGCCAGTCGCGGCTGGCGCGTTATCTCTGACGAGCAAAAGACCACAAGGGACCTATTCAATGTCTGCATCCCTCGCATTCGTCTTCCCCGGCCAGGGTTCGCAATCCCTCGGCATGCTGGCCGAGCTGGGCGCCCAGCAGGCGCTGGTGCGCGATACCTTCGCCGAGGCCTCCGAGGCGCTCGGTTACGACCTTTGGGCGCTGGTCCAGAATGGACCTGAAGAGCGCCTGAACCAGACCGACAAGACCCAGCCGGCCATCCTCACGGTTTCGATCGCGCTCTGGCGCCTCTGGCTGGCCGAGGGCGGCGCGCGCCCGGCGTTCGTCGCCGGGCACAGCCTGGGCGAATATTCCGCGCTGGTCGCGGCCGAAAGCCTGGCGTTCGCCGATGCGGTCAAGCTGGTCGAGCGTAGGGGCCAACTGATGCAGCAGGCGGTTCCGGCGGGGCTGGCCCGGGAAGTCGGTTCGCGTGCCATTACCGTGAATGCGGTGGCGCCGGGCTTCAT
>NZ_SCND01000275.1:0-8531 GCF_005503585.1 Pseudomonas sp. 2VD | reverse complement strand
ACGTCAAGGTCCGCGTCAAGGCGGACAACTCCGGCGTCGACCTCGCCAACGTCAAGATGTCCATGAACCCCTTCTGCGAAATCGCCGTGGAAGAAGCCGTACGCCTGAAAGAGAAGGGCGTGGCTACCGAGATCGTCGCTGTCTCCGTCGGCCCGACCGCCGCCCAGGAGCAACTGCGCACCGCGCTGGCGCTGGGCGCTGACCGTGCGATCCTGGTGGAGAGCAACGACGAGCTGAACTCCCTGGCCGTGGCCAAGCTGCTCAAGGCCGTGGTCGACAAGGAGCAGCCGCAGCTGGTGATCCTCGGCAAGCAGGCCATCGACAGCGACAACAACCAGACCGGCCAGATGCTCGCCGCGCTGACCGGCTACGCCCAGGGCACCTTCGCCTCCAAGGTCGAGGTCGCTGGCGACAAGGTCAACGTGACCCGCGAGATCGATGGCGGTCTGCAGACCGTCGCGCTGAACCTGCCGGCCATCGTCACCACCGACCTGCGCCTGAACGAGCCGCGCTACGCGTCGCTGCCGAACATCATGAAAGCCAAGAAGAAGCCGCTGGACGTGGTGACCCCGGACGCCCTGGGCGTTTCCACCGCTTCCACCGTGAAGACCCTGAAGGTCGAGGCGCCGGCTGCGCGCTCCGCTGGCATCAAGGTCAAGTCCGTGGCTGAACTGGTAGAGAAACTGAAGAACGAGGCGAAGGTAATCTAATGGCTATCCTGGTTATCGCTGAGCACAACAACGCGGCCCTGGCGGCTGCCACCCTGAACACTGTTGCCGCTGCCAAGGCCATTGGCGGCGACATCCACGTGCTGGTCGCCGGACAGAACGTTGCCGCCGTGGCCGAAGCCGCCGCCAAGGTCGAGGGCGTCTCCAAGGTGCTGGTCGCCGACAACGCCGCCTACGCCCATCAACTGCCGGAAAACGTCGCACCGCTGATCGCCGAGCTGGGCAAGAACTACAGCCACGTGCTGGCCCCGGCTACCACCAACGGCAAGAACTTCCTGCCGCGCGTCGCCGCGCTGCTGGACGTCGACCAGATCTCCGAGATCGTCGAAGTGGTCAGCCCCGACACCTTCAAGCGTCCGATCTACGCCGGTAACGCCATCGCTACCGTGCAGTCCTCGGCTGCGGTCAAGGTGATCACCGTGCGTACCACCGGCTTCGACGCCGTCGCCGCCGAAGGCGGTTCGGCTGCCGTCGAGCAGGTTTCCGGCCCGGCCGATGCCGGCAAGTCCGCCTTCGTCGGCGAAGAGCTGGCCAAGTCCGACCGTCCGGAACTGACCGCTGCCAAGATCGTGGTCTCCGGCGGCCGCGGCATGCAGAACGGCGACAACTTCAAGATCCTCTACGCCCTGGCCGACAAGCTGGGTGCCGCAGTCGGCGCTTCCCGCGCCGCGGTCGACGCCGGTTTCGTGCCGAACGACATGCAGGTCGGCCAGACCGGCAAGATCGTCGCCCCGCAGCTGTACATCGCGGTGGGCATCTCCGGCGCCATCCAGCACCTGGCGGGCATGAAGGACTCGAAGGTGATCGTCGCGATCAACAAGGACGAAGAGGCGCCGATCTTCCAGGTCGCCGACTACGGCCTGGTCGCCGACCTGTTCGACGCCGTACCGGAGCTGGAAAAGGCCGTCTGAGCCCGATTCCAAGCCGACAAGACCCGCTCCCCGGAGCGGGTTTTTTTATGTCCGGGCTGCGACGCGTGACCCTTTGGTCACGATTCCTGCCTTCGGTCCGCCCAAGCGGAGGTGTCTCATTTACAATGCGCGACGTCTCTAGCTCCTGAATGTGCTTTTCCGGCATCTAGCAACCGAGGTTTTCATGATCATCAAACCGCGCGTGCGTGGCTTCATCTGCGTCACTACCCATCCGGCAGGCTGCGAGGCCAACGTCAAGCAACAGATCGACTACGTCGAGGCCAAGGGCCCCGTCGTCAACGGACCGAAGAAGGTCCTGGTCATCGGTTCCTCCACCGGCTATGGCCTGGCTGCCCGCATCACCGCCGCGTTCGGTTCCGGCGCCGATACCCTCGGGGTGTTCTTCGAGCGTCCGGGCAGCGAGAGCAAGCCGGGCACCGCCGGCTGGTACAACTCGGCGGCCTTCGAGAAGTTCGCCCACGAGAAAGGCCTGTATGCCCGCAGCATCAATGGCGACGCTTTCTCCGACGAGGTGAAGCGGCTGACCATCGAGACCATCAAGCGCGATCTCGGCAAGGTCGACCTGGTGGTCTACAGCCTGGCCGCGCCGCGCCGTACCCATCCGAAGAGCGGCGAAGTGTTCTCCTCGACCCTCAAGCCGATCGGCAAGTCGGTCAGCTTCCGTGGCCTGGACACCGACAAGGAAGTGATCAAGGACGTCGTCCTGGAGGCGGCCAGCGATCAGGAGGTCGCCGATACCGTTGCGGTGATGGGCGGCGAGGACTGGCAGATGTGGATCGATGCGCTGCTGGAGGCCGACGTGCTGGCCGACGGCGCGAAGACCACCGCGTTCACCTACCTGGGCGAGAAGATCACCCACGACATCTACTGGAACGGTTCCATCGGCGCGGCCAAGAAGGATCTCGACCAGAAGGTCCTCGGTATCCGCGACAAGCTCGCCCCTCTGGGCGGCGATGCGCGCGTGTCGGTGCTCAAGGCGGTGGTGACCCAGGCCAGCTCGGCGATCCCGATGATGCCGCTGTACCTGTCGCTGCTGTTCAAGGTGATGAAGGAGCAGGGCACCCACGAAGGTTGCATCGAGCAGGTCGACGGCCTGTACCGGGAGAGCCTGTACGGCGCCGAGCCGCGCCTCGACGAGGAAGGCCGCCTGCGTGCCGACTACAAGGAACTGCAGCCGGAAGTGCAGTCCCGTGTCGAGGAGCTGTGGGACAAGGTAACCAACGAGAACCTTTACGAGTTGACCGACTTCGCTGGCTACAAGAGCGAGTTCCTCAACCTGTTCGGTTTCGAGGTCGCTGGGGTCGACTACGAGCAGGACGTCAACCCGGACGTGCAGATCGCCAACCTGATCCAGGCCTGAGGCCTGGATCCGAGCCGTCCTCGCGACGGTTCCCGCTCCCCCGAACCGGCGCCTAGGCGCCGGTTCGCGTTTTCAGCGACCGGCCACCTGGGCGTTCCGTACGCCGTCGAGGAAGGCCTGGTAGTGCTGCGCGGTTTCCTCCGGGCGTTCGACCATCGGCACATGTCCGCAGTTTTCCATGATCACCACGCTGGGCCGCTTCAGCAGCGGACGCATCACCTCGATGCTGGAGACGTCCAGCACGCGGTCGCGGTCGCCCCACAGCAGCAGGGTCGGTGCCTCGATCTTCGGCAGTTCCGGCTCCAGCGGGATGTAGCGCTGGCGCAGTTGTTCGAATATCTGCGCGTTGAACGCCGACGCGGCTACCGCGCGTTCGCCGAGGTAGCGCTTGAGCGGCGCCGGCAGCGGCGGTTGCTGGACGAACACGAAGTCGAGCAGCTTCTGGAAGTCTTCCGGCTGGCGCACCACCAGGGGATTCTCGCCGCGCTCCAGGTCCTCGAACAGTTCGCTCTTGCGCGCCGGCATCACCCCGGCGTTGTCGATCAGCGCCAGCGATAGCACCTGTTCCGGATGGCGCGCCGCGTAGAGCGCGGCGATGTGCCCGCCCATGGAGTTGCCGGCCAGGTGCAGGCGGCGCACGCCGATGGCGGCGGCGAAATTGGCGACTCGCTCGGCCTGGGTGCCGACGTCGTAGCTGGCCTGTTGCGGCTTGCTGCTGTCGCCGAAGCCGGGCAGGTCGAGGGCGACCACATGGTAGCGCTCGGTCAGCGGCCGGGCGAAGCGCAGCCAGTTGTCCTTGTCGGCGCCGAAGCCGTGGATCAGCAACAGGGTCGGGTTCTTCTCCGAGCCGCCTTCCAGGTAGGCGATCTCCAGGTTGTCGACCTGCACGCTGTGCTCGCTGAGACCGGCGAGGCCGCGCTCGACGGTGCGTACGCTGGCGAGGAGGGTAGCCGGGACGAAGTAGAGGACGCCGGCGGCGACCGCCAGCAGCAGAGCCAGACCGAGGAGGAATCGTTTCATGGGTGTCCGAAGGCTTCAGGAAAAAAGGGGCCAGCGCTGAACGCTAGCCGTGCCGGCCCGCTGTCGCAAGCCTTGCGACGAGTCTAGGCGTGCTGCCGGTGGTCGGCGCCGAACCTAAGGACGGCGGTTCATTCGCCGGGTCGATAGAGATGTCGATGCTCGGCGCGGTACAGCGAAGAGTCGGCGAAGCCTTCGGCGGCCAGCACCTCGCCGACCAGGATCAGCGCGGTGCGGCGGAAATTCCTGGCGGCGACCTTGGGCAGGATGTCGCCGAGGGTGCCGCGAACCTGTTCCTGGTCGGGCCAACTGGCCCGGTGGATCACCGCGACCGGGCAGTCGGCGCCGTAGTGCGGCAGCAGTTCCTCGACGATCTTCGCCAGGTGGGCGACGCCCAGGTGGATCGCCAGGGTCGCCCGGTGCCGCGCCAGGTCGCCCAGGCTCTCGCCTTCCGGCATCTTCGTGCGTGCAGCGTAGCGGGTCAGGATCAGCGTCTGGGACACTTCGGGCAGGGTCAGCTCGCAGCCGAGCAGGGCGGCACAGGCGGCGGTGGCGGTGACTCCGGGGACGATCTCATAGGGGATGCCGAGTTCGCGCAGGTGGCGGATCTGCTCGCCGATGGCGCCGTACAGGGAGGGATCGCCGGAATGCACGCGGGCTACGTCGAGGCCGCGGCGATGGGCTTGCGCGAGTAGCTCGACGATCTGTTCGAGGTCCAGCTCGGCGGTGTTCACCACCTGGCCGGCCTGGTGCCCCTCGAGCAGCGCTTGCGGAACCAGCGAGCCGGCGTAGAGGATCACCGGGCACTGGCGGATCAGGCGCTGCCCCTTGACGGTGATCAGGTCGGGGTCGCCGGGACCGGCGCCGATGAAATAGACGGTCATGGGAGTTCTCGTTCGGTGAGAAGACGTGCCAGGGCGATGCTCGCCCGATCATCGCTGCGTTTCGCGCCGAGCAGATCGGCGCGACCGCCACCCAGGCGTTCGGCCAGGGCCAGGGCGGCGGCCTCGGCGACGCTGGAGCAGCCGGTTTCGCGCAGCGCGACGGCGGAGGGGCTGAGCAGGCGCGGCTCGTAGTCGTGCAGGACGGCGGGCGCGAGGAAATGCACGGGGCGTTCGAGCAGCGTGGCCAGTTGCCGCAGGCCGGGTTCGTCGCGTTTGCCGTCGATGCTGGCGAGGGCGTCCAGGTCGGCCAGGCTGCGCCCGTGTTCGCCCAGCGTTCGCTCCAGCAGCGCGCGTAGATGCTCGGCGCTACAGCCTCGGCGGCAGCCGATGCCGGCGATCAGCAGGCTGGGGATGGGCAGGGGCATGCGCGCACCGGAGGAGATGGAAGGAGAGGCACTATGGACCCGCGACCGGCAAGGGTCGCGGGTGGCAGGCGGTCAGGCGTCGACGCCGCCCCGGTTGCGCCGGAACAGCCAGGCAGCGGCCAGGCCGAGGGCGGCCCAGAACAGCGCATTGCTGACCAGCGAGGCGACCACGAAACGCTGGGCCAGGGCTTCCGGCGCCAGGCTGGCATGGACCTCGGGCTGCGGCGCGCCGAACAGGTGCGGCAGCGCCAGCAGGACGGCGCCGACCAGCTTCAGCGGCCAGTTGCCGCCGAACACCAGCAGGGCCAGGCCCACCGCGGTGGCGGCGGCGGTGGCGATCCACCAGTACTGGCGTTGCACCAGGTCGGCCGCGGCGGTACCCGGCAGCTCCGGCGGCAGGCCCAGCGACGGCGCAAGGCAGAACACCGCGTAGCCGGCCAGGCCCCAGAGCAGGCCCTGCCAGGTCTGGCCCGGCGCGCGCAGGGTGAAGAGGCCGGCGAGCATCAGGGCGAAGCCGACCGCCACCACCAGGTTGCCGCCGGTGGTGGAGAGGGTACGCTGCCAGCCGTCCTCCGGCTCCCAGGCCTCCTCGTCGTGGACATGGGCGGCGACGCCGGGGGCGTGTTCGTGGGGCTGGGTCGCGACCGGCTCGCTCTTCTCGTAGGTCTCCGCCTCGAGGATCAGCGGGGTGACCCAGAGAATCTGCAGCAGGGTCAGCAGCAGGGCGGCGAGCAGGCCGGCGAAGCCGGCGGTCTGGGCGATGCGCTTGATCATTCTGGTTCTCTCGCGACTCAGTGGCAGGGGAAGCCGGAGCTGTGCCGGGTATCGTGGGCGGCGTTGTGTACCGCGTCGATGTGCGAGAAACCGGCGAAATAGACCAGCAGCGCGCCGAGCAGGCCGGCGCCGATGGCCAGGCTCAGTCGCTTCGACAGGGAGGTGGTGGAGCTGGCGTGCGCCAGGGTGCTGCTGGACATGGTGCGTTCCCTCTGGATTGACATGGGCGTGGCAGAGGAGTACGCACGAGGAACAGGCCCGGACGGCCCGCTTCACGCTTGCGCCCGCCCACCGCGGGTGAATCAAACGAAAGGTTCCAGGCCGGTCTCCGGGCTCGCGCGCGATGCGCTTACCGTTGCGGGGGCAGCGCCGGACTGGCTCGGAGAGCGTCACCGGCTTCCCGTTTCACCTCGTGCGCGCCGGCACGAGACACCTGGGACAACCCGCCTAGGACAGCATGAAGGACCGCCGGGCGTCAACCGGCCCGATTGACCCTGGCCCGCGCACTGCGTAGCCTTGCCGGTTCGAGGTTCCTCGCCGGCGACGGCGGGGCTAAGAGGGAACGCGGTCGATGCCGCGGCTGCCCCCGCAACTGTGAACGGCGATCGTTCCCCAATGCCACTGCGTGACGCGGGAAGGCGGGGAACCGGCGGAGACGCCAGACCGTGAGCCAGGAGACCTGCCTCGTCGATCCCGTGGCGCGATGCCCGGGGACAAGACTTCCATACAACCGGGCGGGGTGATCCGGTGGCGAATCCGTTGCGCGGCCCCTGCGTCCGCGCCACTCGTCCGCATGCCCGCCGAGCTGAACAAGGGCTGCCCATGAAAACCCTGGCGAAACTCCCCGTCACCATCGTCACCGGCTTCCTCGGCGCCGGCAAGACCACCTTGCTCCGGCACATGCTGGACAACGCCGAAGGCCGGCGCATCGCGGTGATCGTCAACGAGTTCGGCGAACTCGGCATCGACGGCGAGATCCTCAAGCAATGTTCCATCGGTTGCAGCGAAGAAGAGGCGCAGGGCCGCGTTTTCGAGCTGGCCAACGGTTGCCTGTGCTGCACCGTGCAGGAAGAGTTCTTCCCGGTGATGCGCGAGCTGGTGGCGCGCCGCGGCGACCTTGACCAGATCCTCATCGAGACCAGCGGCCTGGCCCTGCCCAAGCCGCTGGTGCAGGCCTTCCAGTGGCCGGAAATCCGCAACGCCTGCACGGTCGACGCGGTGATCACCGTGGTCGACAGCCCGGCGGTGGCGGCCGGCACCTTCGCCGCCCATCCCGAGCAGGTGGACCAGCAACGCCGCCAGGACCCCAACCTCGACCATGAATCGCCGCTGCACGAACTGTTCGAGGACCAGTTGGCCAGTGCCGACCTGGTGATCCTGAACAAGGCCGACCAGCTCGACGCCGAGGCCCTGGCGCGGGTCCGCGCGGAGATCGCCGGAGAGCTGCCGGCGGCGGTGAAGATCGTCGAGGCGAGCCGGGGCGAGCTGCCGCTCCCGGTCTTGCTGGGCCTCAACGCCGAGGCCGAGCTGCACATCGACGGCCGGCCGACCCACCACGACCATGAAGGCCACGAGGACCACGACCACGACGAGTTCGACTCCTTCCACGTCGATCTCCCCGAGGTGGAGGAAGCTGCGCTGCTCGAGGCCCTCGGCGAGCTGGTGGAGCGTCACGACATACTTCGCATCAAGGGGTTCGCCGCCATTCCGGGCAAGCCCATGCGCCTGTTGGTGCAGGGCGTCGGCAAGCGCTTCGACAGGCATTTCGACCGCAAGTGGCTGGCCGACGAAGCCCGCAGCACCCGGCTGGTGGTGATCGGCCAGGAGCTGGACCAGGCCGCCATCGCCAACCAGCTGCGCACAGCGCTTGCCTGATCCGTGATCCCCGGCCGGGGCCGGCGATGGCGATTCGCCGGCCCCAGCTTCTTGCGTCCTACCGGTAGAACGTCCATGCACCTGTTGCGCACCCAACCTGGCGGCTTCGTTCCCGACGACGGCATCGCCCACCTGGCCCAGACTCCCGCCGAGCTGGTGATCCTCTGCAGCGGCGATTCGCACCTGGCATTGCTGGCCGAGGCCGCCCGTGCGCTGCCGGACGACTACCCGAGCCTGCGCCTGGCCAACCCCATGCAGTTGCAGAACCACGCCTCGGTGGACCTCTACGTCGACGAAGTGCTGCGGCACGCGCGGGTGATCCTGCTTTCGCTGCACGGCGGCATCGGCTACTGGCGCTACGGCGTGGAGCAACTGGTGGCGCTGGCCGAGCGCGGCGCGCTGCTGATCCCGGTGCCCGGCGACGACCGCCCCGACCCGGAGCTGAGCGCCCTCGGCAACCTGCCGGCGGAGCAGGCCGAGCGCTTCTGGCAATACTTGCGCCAGGGCGGCCTTGAGAACGCCGGGCAGTTCTACCG
>NZ_SCND01000274.1:0-8535 GCF_005503585.1 Pseudomonas sp. 2VD | reverse complement strand
CCCTCGGGGTCTTCCGCGTAGAGCCGCACTTCGATGGCGTGGCCGTTCAGCGGCACCTGTTCCTGTGTCAGCGGCAGCGCCTCGCCGCGAGCGACGCGGATCTGCCAGGCGACCAGGTCGAGGCCGGTGATGGCCTCGGTGACCGGATGTTCCACCTGCAGGCGGGTGTTCATTTCCATGAAGAAGAACTGGCCGCGTTCGTCGAGGAGGAATTCGACGGTACCGGCGCCAACGTAGCCGATCGCCTGCGCCGCGCGTACCGCGGCCTCGCCCATGGCCCGGCGCAGTTCCGCGCCGAGACCGGGGGCGGGGGCTTCCTCGACGACCTTCTGGTGGCGGCGCTGGATCGAACAGTCGCGTTCGTTGAGGTACAGGCAGTGGCCATGGCTGTCGGCGAATACCTGGATCTCCACGTGGCGCGGCTTCAGCAGGTATTTCTCCACCAGCATCCGCGCGTCGCCGAAGGCGGCCTTGGCCTCGCGCTGGGCGGAGGAAAGGGCCTCGGCCAGCTCGGCCTCGCGCTCCACCACCTTCATGCCCTTGCCGCCGCCGCCAGCGGCGGCCTTGAGCAGCACCGGGTAGCCGATGCGCCCGGCTTCCCGGCGGAAAGTCTCGAGGTCCTGGGCTTCGCCGTGGTAGCCGGGCACCAGCGGCACGCCGGCTTCTTCCATCAGCGCCTTGGCCGCCGACTTGCTGCCCATGGCGTCGATGGCCGCCGCCGGCGGTCCGAGGAAGAGCAGGCCGGCTTCCTCGCAGGCGCGGGCGAAGTCGGCGTTCTCCGAGAGGAAGCCGTAGCCGGGGTGGATCGCCTGGGCGCCGCTGGCGAGGGCGGCGGCGATGATCCTGTCGCCGCGCAGGTAGCTGTCGGCGGGCTTGGCGCCGCCCAGGTCGACGGCGATGTCGGCTTCGGCGACGTGGCGGGCGTGGCGGTCGATGTCGCTGTGCACGGCGACGCTGCCGATGCCGAGGGCGCGCGCGCTGCGCATCACCCGGCAGGCGATCTCGCCGCGGTTGGCGACCAGGATGCGCTGGATGCTGCGGTAGTCCGGGTTCATGCGTCGTTTCTCCAGGCGGGCGTGCGTTTCTCCAGGAAGGCGCGCAGGCCTTCCTGGCCTTCCGGGCTGATGCGGATGCGGGCGATGGCCGCCTCGGTGTAGCGGCGCAGCGCCGGGCTCAGCTCGGCGGCCTCGACCTCATGGTAGAGCGCCTTGCAGGCCACCAGGGCGCGCGGGCTGTTTTGCAGCAGGTTGGCGATCCAGGCCTCGGCCTGGCTTTCCAGTTCGGCGGCGGGACAGCTTTCGCTGAGCAGGCCCAGTTCGCTGGCGCGGCGTCCGTCGAAGCGCTCGGCGGTCAGCGAATAGCGCCGCGCGGCGCGCTGGCCGATGGCCTTGACCACGAACGGGGCGATGGTCGCCGGGATCAGGCCGATGCGTACCTCGGACAGGCAGAAGGTCGCGTCGTCGCTGCCGATGGCCATATCGCAGCAACTGACCAGGCCGACCCCGCCGCCGAACACCGCGCCCTGGACCACCGCCAAGGTCGGCTTGGGCAGGTTGTAGAGATGGGTCATGAGTTCGGCGATGCGCTGGGCGTCGGCCAGGTTGCCCTGGTAGTCGAGGTCCACCGACTGCTGCATCCAGGCCAGGTCGGCACCGCCGCAGAAGTGCCGGCCACGGCCGCGCAGCACCAGCAGGCGGACCTGCGGGTCGCTGCCGACGCGATCGATGGCCTGCAACAGTTCGTCGATCACGACGGCATTGAAGGCGTTGTTCTTTTCCGCCCGGTCCAGCCACAGGGTGGCTACGCCGCGCGGGTCGATCTCAAGCTGGATGGTCTGGAATTCGCTCATGCTGGTCTGCTCGTCACATGCGGAACACGCCGAAGGCGGTCGGCTCGATGGGGGCGTTGAGGGCGGCGGAAAGCGCCAGGGCGAGCACCTCGCGGGTCTGCGCCGGATCGATCACGCCGTCGTCCCACAGTCGCGCGCTGGAGTAGTAGGGATGGCCCTGGTGCTCGTACTGCTCGAGGATCGGCGCCTTGATCTTCGCCTCCTCTTCGACGCCGAGCTGCTGGCCGGCGCGCTCGGCCTGCTCGCGCTTGACCTGGGCGAGCACCCCGGCGGCCTGTTCGCCGCCCATTACGCCGATCCTCGCGTTCGGCCACATCCACAGGAAGCGCGGGTCGTAGGCGCGTCCGCACATGCCGTAGTTGCCGGCGCCGAAGCTGCCGCCGATCAGCACGGTGAACTTCGGCACCCGCGCGCAGGCCACCGCGGTCACCAGCTTGGCGCCGTGCTTGGCGATGCCGCCAGCCTCGTACTTCTGGCCGACCATGAAACCGGTGATGTTCTGCAGGAACAGCAGCGGGATGCCACGCTGGCAGGCCAGTTCGATGAAGTGCGCGCCTTTCTGCGCAGCCTCGGCGAAGAGGATCCCGTTGTTGGCCAGGATGGCGATCGGATAGCCGTGCAGGTGGGCGAAGCCGCAGACCAGGGTGGTGCCGAACAGCGCCTTGAACTCGTCGAACTCGGAGCCGTCCACCAGCCGTGCGATCACTTCGCGCACGTCGTAGGGCTGCTTGCTGTCGGCGGGAATCACCCCGTACAGCTCCTCGGCGGGGTACAGCGGTGCGCGCGGCGCACGGCATTGCAGCTGGCCCTGCTTGCGCCAGTTGAGGTTGGCGACGCAGCGGCGAGCGATGGCCAGGGCGTGGTCGTCGTCCTCGGCATAGTGGTCGGCGACCCCGGAGACCTTGCAGTGCACGTCGGCGCCGCCAAGTTCCTCGGCGCTGACCACCTCGCCGGTAGCGGCCTTCACCAGCGGCGGCCCGGCGAGGAAGATGGTGGCCTGTTCGCGCACCATCACGGTTTCGTCGGACATCGCCGGCACGTAGGCCCCGCCGGCGGTGCAGGAGCCCATCACCACGGCGATCTGCGGGATGCCGCGGGCACTCATGTTGGCCTGGTTGAAGAAGATCCGGCCGAAGTGCTCGCGGTCGGGGAACACCTCGTCCTGGCGCGGCAGGTTGGCGCCGCCGGAGTCCACCAGGTAGATGCATGGCAGGCGGTTTTCCAGGGCGATGGCCTGGGCCCGCAGGTGTTTCTTCACGGTCAGCGGATAGTAGGTGCCGCCCTTCACCGTGGCATCATTGCCGACGATCATGCATTCCACCCCTTCGACCCGGCCGATCCCGGCGACGATGCCGGCGGCGGCGACCTCTTCGCCGTAGACCTCATGGGCGGCGAGGGCGGAAAGCTCGAGGAACGGCGAGCCGGGGTCGAGCAGGCGGTTGATGCGTTCGCGCACCAGCAGCTTGCCGCGCGCGCTGTGCCGGGCCTGGGCGGCGCTACCGCCGCCTTCGTGGATGCGGCCGAGGAGGGTGCGCAGGGCGTTGACCTGTTCCAGCATGGTCGCGGCGTTGGCCGCGAACTCGGCGGAGCGTGGATTGATCTGGGTGTGCAGGATGGCCATGGCGGTGGCTCCGTGTCGAGGTGGGCGGAGCGGTTGGCGCCCGCTCCCGACCTGGCGATGCGCCTGTCGATGCAATGGAATGCCCTCTCCCTGGCGGAAAAGGGCCGGGGAGAGCGAGGCTTCAGCGGGTTTCGTTGAACAGCTCGCGGCCGATCAGCATGCGGCGGATCTCGCTGGTGCCGGCGCCGATCTCGTAGAGCTTGGCATCGCGCAACAGGCGGCCGGTGGGAAACTCGTTGATGTAGCCGTTGCCGCCGAGGATCTGGATCGCGTCCAGGGCCATCTGGGTGGCGCGCTCGGCGCTGTAGAGGATCACCCCGGCGGCGTCCTTGCGGGTCGTCTCGCCGCGGTCGCAGGCGGCGGCCACGGCGTACAGGTAGGCGCGGCTGGCGTTGAGGGCGGTGTACATATCGGCCACCTTGCCCTGGACCAGCTGGAATTCGCCGATGCTCTGGCCGAACTGGCGGCGGTCATGGATGTACGGCACCACCACGTCCATGCACGCCTGCATGATTCCCACCGGGCCGCCGGAAAGCACCACGCGCTCGTAGTCGAGGCCGCTCATCAGTACCTTGACCCCGCCGTTGACCGCGCCGAGGACGTTCTCCTCGGGCACCTCGACGTCCTGGAAGATCAGTTCGCAGGTGTTCGAGCCGCGCATGCCCAGTTTGTCCAGCTTCGGCCCGCGGCTGAAGCCTTTCCAGTCGCGTTCGACGATGAACGCGGTGATCCCGTGCGCGCCCTTGTCCGCGTCGGTCTTGGCGTAGATCACATAGGTATGGGCGTCGGGACCGTTGGTGATCCACATCTTGCTGCCGTTGAGAACGAAGCGGTCGCCGACCCGGTCCGCGCGCAGCTTCATCGAAACCACGTCGGAACCGGCGTTGGGTTCGCTCATCGCCAGCGCACCGATGTGTTCGCCGGACACCAGGGCCGGCAGGTAGCGGGCCTTCTGTTCGGCGTTGCCGTTGCGCTTGATCTGGTTGACGCAGAGGTTGGAATGCGCGCCATAGGAGAGCGCCACCGAGGCCGAGGCCCGGCTGATCTCTTCCATGACCACGGCGTGGGCCAGGTAGCCCAGCGCCGAACCGCCGTACTCCTCGTCGACGGTGATGCCGAGCAGGCCCATCTCGCCGAACTTGCGCCACATGTCCATGGGGAACTGGTTGTCCTGGTCGATCTGCGCGGCGCGCGGCTGTAGTTCGGCGGTGACGAAGCCGCGGACCTGGTCGCGGAGCATGTCGATGGTTTCGCCGAGGGCGAAGTTGAGGCTGGGATAGGTCATGCTTTCACCTGTAATTGTGCTTGTCCGGTTTAAAGCTTCGAATTAGGTTTATGTTGCAACTGTTTGTTTGTTATAGCTTTTGACCAGCGCAGCTCGACAGCGCTCCTCGGCAGTATCCAGTTCCAGCTGCATCTGTTCGATGTCCAGCAACTGTTGTTCCAGCTGGGCGCGGCGCTCGGCGATCTTCTCCAGCATGGTGTTCAACTGCTTCTGGTTGCCGCTGCTCGGGTCCGGGTCGTAGAGCTCGATCAGCTCGCGGCATTCGGCGAGGGAAAAACCGATGCGCTTGCCGCGCAGGATCAGCTTCAGGCTGACCTTGTCGCGCGGCGAATAGATGCGTTCCTGGCCGCGTCGCTCGGGGGAGAGCAGGCCTTGCTCCTCGTAGAAGCGGATGGCGCGGGTGGTGATGTCCAGTTCGCGGGCGAGATCGGAGATGGTGTAGGTGGTGGACATGCGCAGGCACCTGCTTGTTTACCTTTACGTTAACGTAAAGCTGCACCGAAATCCTGTCAACGCCTGGAACGGGGGAAAAATGACAGCCGTGAAAGATACTTGTCAGAAATATTTAATCGGCGCCTCATGAAAGGGCACGGATGGCTCTGTTCTGCTTCGCCGAACACTGTGTTTCTCGGAGGAGTCGTAACGATGAGTCGGCTGATGACCTACAGGACGCTGCTGGCTTGCCTGCTCGCCGCGTTGCTTGCGCTGCTGGTGGCGGGTCAGCAGCAGCGCGCGTTCGAGCGCATCTGGTTCAAGCTGGAGCAGCGCTACGGCGGCGATGTTGCGCGCGAGAACGCCCTGCGCCTGGCCGACTATCGGGTCGATATCGAAGCCCGCGTGCTGGGCGCGGAGTCCAACGTCTCGGCGCTGTCCTTCGACCCCAGCCGGCGCAGCCTGGTCAGCGTGACCAACCAGGACCCGCATTTCCTCGAGCTGTCGCTGGACGGCGAATTGCTGCGACGCATCCCCCTGCGCGGTTTCCAGGATCCGGAGGCTATCGAGTACATCCGGCCCGGCGTCTACGTGGTCGCCGAGGAGCGTCGCCAACGCCTGGTAGAGATCCATGTCGACGCCGACACCCGGGTGATCGACATCGACGATCCGCGCAACGCCCGGAAGTTCTCCCTGGGCAGTGCAAACAAGCGCAACAAGGGCTTCGAGGGGTTGGCCTACGACCCGCTGCGCGAGCGCCTGTTCGTGGCCCGGGAAAAGGCGCCGGTGGGCATCATCGAGGTAAACGGCTTCTTCAACGACCGCGGCGAGGCGCTCGACCTGAGCGTCGGCGGCGACCCGCAGCGCGATCGCGGGTTGTTCCTCACCGATCTGTCGAGCCTCTACTACGACAAGGCCAGCGATCACCTGCTGGTGCTTTCCGACGAGTCGCGGGTGGTCATCGAACTGGATCGCGCCGGGGATCCGCTCGGCAGCCTGACCCTGCGTGGCGGCAACCATGGCCTGACGGACGACGTGCCGCAGGCCGAAGGGTTGGCGATGGACGACCGGGGCAGCCTGTACGTGGTCAGCGAGCCGAACCTGTTCTACCGCTTCAGCCGAGCGCTGCCGGCGGCCGACTAGGGCGGGAAAAGGACGGCGGAATTCAGGCTTGCGCGCCGGATAGCGCCGGCGCGTAGCCGATCATCTGTCGCAGCAGCGGGTCGGTGAACTGCTGTTGCCAGTCGTCCAGCTTGCCCCGAAGGTCGGGGCCGTTGGCCGGAACGATGGGGGCCGCGCGCGGCTGGCGAGGCGTCGGCGGGCAGGCGCCGAGCAGCCCGACGCACAGTGCCAGGGTGGGGAGCGAGAGTTTCGCTAGGGGCATCAGGCTTGCTCCGTGGGGATCTGGGGCGAGTTGCCGGTGCGCGGCGCCTTGCGCAACCGGAACAGGCGCCCGACCACCAGGAAGAACAGCGGTACCAGGAACACCGCGAGTACCGTGGCGGTGACGATCCCGCCGAGCACCCCGGTGCCGATGGCGACCTGGGCGCCGGAACCGGCGCCGCTGGAGAGCGCCAGCGGGACCACGCCGAAACCGAACGCCAGCGAGGTCATGACGATCGGTCGCAGGCGCAGGCGCGCGGCCTCCAGGGTCGCCTGCAGCAGGCTCATGCCTTCCTGGTAATGGTCCTTGGCTACCTCGATGATGAGGATGGCGTTCTTCGCCGAGAGGCCGATGATGGTGATCAGGCCGACCTTGAAGTAGATGTCGTTGGGCAGGCCGCGCAGGCTCACCCCGAGCAGTGCGCCGAGCACGCCCAGCGGCACCACCAGGATCACCGCCAGCGGGATCGACCAGCTTTCGTAGAGGGCGGCCAGGGCGAGGAACACGATCAGCACCGAGAGGGCGAACAGCGCTGGCGCCTGGGCGCCGGACAGGCGTTCTTCGAAGGACTGGCCGGACCACTCGTGGGCGATGCCCTCGGGCAGGCCCTGCATCAATTGCTCCATCGCCTGCATGGCTTCGCCGCTGCTGTAGCCCGGCGCGGCCTGGCCCTCGAGGTTGAACGAGGGATAGCCGTTGTAGCGGGTCAGTTGCGGCGGGCCGAGGGTCCAGGCGGCCTTGGCGAACGTCGCCAGCGGGACCATCTCGCCCTGCTCGTTGCGCACGTGAAGCCGGCCGATGTCGTCGATGCCCAGGCGCTTGGCGCCGTCGGCCTGGACCACCACCTTGCGCACCTGGCTGCCGTGCATGAAGTCGCCGATGTAGTCCGAGCCGAACATCACCGCCAGGGTGGTGTTGATCTCGTCCATGCTCACGCCGAGGGTCTCCGCCTTGCGTCGGTCGATGTCCAGGCGGATCTGCGGCGCCTCGCCCTGGCCGGCGAACATCACGTTGGCCAGACGCGGGTCCTCGGCGGCGCGCGCCAGCAACTGGTCGCGGGCCTTGACCAGGGCCTCGTAGCCAACCCCGCCACGGTCCTGCAGGCGGAAGTCGAAGCCGCTGGTGGAACCCAGGTCCGGCAGCGGCGGCGAGTTCATCGCATACACCGTACGGTTGGGCAGGCCGGCGAAGCGCTGGTTGATGCGCTCGACGATGGCGCCGACGTGCTGGCTGGCCTCCCGGCGTTCCGACCAGTCCTTCAGGGTGGCGAAGATCATCGCCGAGCTGGTGCCGTCGCCGTACAGGCTGAAGCCGCCGACCGCATAGGCGTAGGCCACCGGTTCGTGCTCCGCCAGGTAGCGCTCGACGTCGCCGACGTTGGCCATGGTCTCCGCCATCGGCGTGCCTTCGGGCTGCATCACCATGATCATGAAGTCGCCCTGGTCCTCTTCCGGCAGAAACGCCTGCGGCAGGCGCACGAAGAGCAGGGCGACCACGCCGATGACCAGGGCGTAGACCAGCATCCAGCGGACCGGCCGGGCGAGGATGCCGGCCACCGCGTTGCGGTAGCGTCCGGTCAGGCGCAGGAAGGCGCGGTTGAACCAGCCGAAGAAGCCGCGCTTCTCATGGTGGTCGGCGTCGATCGGGCGCAGCAGGGTGGCGCACAGGGCCGGGGTCAGCGACAGCGCGAGGAACGCCGAGAAGCCGATGGAGACCGCCAGGGTCACCGCGAACTGGCGGTAGATGTTGCCCACCGCGCCGCTGAAGAACGCCATCGGCACGAATACCGAGACCAGCACCACGGTGATGCCGACGATGGCACCGCTGATCTGGCGCATCGCCTTGACCGTGGCGTCGTGCGGCGACAGGCCTTCCTCGGCCATCAGCCGCTCGACGTTCTCCACCACGATGATCGCGTCGTCCACCAGGATGCCGATCGCCAGGACCATGCCGAACATGGTCAG
>NZ_SCND01000273.1:0-8558 GCF_005503585.1 Pseudomonas sp. 2VD | reverse complement strand
GTCCGTGCGCGATCGCGGACTGGCCTATGGCGACGGGCTGTTCGAGACCCTGGCGGTGCGCGCCGGCACGCCGCGTCTCCTGGAACGCCACCTGGCGCGCCTGGAAGAGGGGTGTCGACGCCTGGCGATCCCTCTCGACGCCGCAGCGTTGCGCCAGGAGTTGCTGGCGTTCTGCGCGGCGCTGGGCGACGGTGTCGCCAAGCTGATCGTCACCCGCGGCGAGGGTTTGCGTGGCTACGCGCCGCCTGCCGAGGCCTCGCCGCGGCGAATCCTCTCCGGATCGCCGCGTCCGGCCTATCCCGAGCGCCACTGGCAGCAAGGCGTGCGCCTGTTCGCCTGCCGTACGCGCCTGGCCGAGCAGCCCCTGCTGGCCGGCCTCAAGCACCTCAATCGCCTGGAGCAGGTCCTCGCCCGTGCCGAGTGGAGCGACGCCGGGCATGCCGAAGGGCTCATGCTGGACGTGCACGAGCGGGTGGTGGAGGGGGTGTTCAGCAACCTGCTGCTGGTTCTCGACGGCACCCTCGTGGCGCCTGACCTGCGGCGCTGCGGCGTCGCGGGAGTGATGCGCGCGGAATTGCTCGAGCGCGCCGAAGGAATCGGCGTCCCGCTGGCGATACGGGATGTTTCCATGGCTGAACTGGCGACGGCCGACGAGGTCTTTCTGTGCAACAGCCAGTTCGGCATCTGGCCGGTCCGGGCATTGGACGAGCACGTCTGGCCGGTCGGCGAGCTGACCCGTAAACTGCAAGACCAACTTCGCGACGACCTGGATTTCTGACTTTGATGCGCAAACTGCTGGTGCTGCTGGAGAGTGGCCTGTTGTTCGTTGGCCTCTGCGTCGGCCTGGCTGCATGGCAGCAGCAGCGGGCGCTGGAGCAGCCCCTGCAATTGACCGAGGAGCGCCTGCTGGACGTTTCCTCGGGCTCCACGCCGGGAGGCATGCTCGCGCGTCTGGAGCAGGAAGAGGTGCTCCATGGCGCGTTCTGGCTGCGCCTCTACTGGCGTTTCAACCTGCCGGGCCAGGCCCTGCACAGCGGCGAATACCGCCTCTTGCCGGGGATGAAGGGCGCCGACCTGCTGGAACTCTGGCGCGAAGGCGAGGTGGTGCAGTACAGCCTGACCCTGGTCGAGGGCTGGAGTTTCCGCCAGGTGCGCGAAGCGCTCGCCAGGCAGGGCAAGCTGGAGCAGACCCTGGCCGGCCTGAGCGACGGCGAGATCATGCAACGCCTCGGCAAGCCCGACGAAGTGGCCGAAGGGCGCTTCTTCCCCGATACCTACCGCTACACCCGTGGCATGCGCGACATCGACATACTGCGCAAGGCCTACCAGCGCATGCAGACCATCCTCGCCAAGGAATGGGATGGCCGCAGCCAGGACCTGCCTTATCGCGACGCCTACCAGGCGCTGATCATGGCCTCGCTGGTGGAAAAGGAAACCGGCGTGCCGGAAGAGCGTTCGCAGATCGCCGGCGTCTTCGTCCGCCGCCTGCAGCGCGGCATGCTGTTGCAGACCGATCCGACGGTGATCTATGGCATGGGCGAGCGCTACAACGGCAAGATCACCCGCGCCGACCTGCGCGAACCGACCCCTTACAATACCTATGTGGTGCCGGGCATGCCGCCGACCCCGATCGCCCTGGCCGGGCGCGAGGCGATTCGCGCCGCGCTGCATCCGGCCGAGGGCGAGACCCTGTATTTCGTGGCGCGCGGCGATGGCAGCCACGTGTTCTCCAGCAGCCTGGACGAACACAACAAGGCGGTCCGCGAGTATCAGTTGAAGCGTCGCTCGGACTATCGCTCCAGCCCCGCGCCCATCACCCCGCCGCCACAATGAGCGGCGCAGCCAAGATAAGGAGTGCCGTGTGACCGGCCTGTTCGTCACCCTGGAGGGCCCGGAAGGGGCCGGCAAGAGCACCAACCGCGACTACCTGGCCGAGCGCCTGCGCGAGCGCGGCATCGAGGTGCAGTTGACCCGCGAGCCTGGCGGCACGCCTCTCGCCGAGCGCATCCGTGAGCTGCTGCTGGCGCCCAGCGACGAGCCGATGGCCGCCGATACCGAGCTGTTGCTGATGTTCGCCGCGCGGGCCCAGCATATCGCCGGGGTCATCCGTCCGGCACTGGCGCGCGGGGCCGTGGTGCTCTGCGATCGCTTCACCGATGCCACCTATGCCTACCAGGGCGGCGGGCGCGGCTTGCCGGAGGCGCGCATCGCCGCGCTGGAAAGCTTCGTCCAGGGCGACCTGCGGCCCGACCTCACGCTGGTCTTCGACCTGCCGGTGGAAATCGGCCTGGCGCGGGCGGCGGCGCGTGGCCGGCTCGACCGTTTCGAGCAGGAGGACCGACGCTTCTTCGAGGCCGTGCGTCAGACCTACCTGCAGCGCGCCGCGCAGGCCCCGGAGCGTTACCAGGTGCTCGACGCCGGGTTGCCGCTGGCCGAGGTGCAGGCTGGCCTGGATCGGCTGCTGCCGAATCTGCTGGAGCGTCTGAATGGCTGATATCTATCCCTGGCAGCAGGCGCTCTGGAGCCAACTGGGCGGCCGCGCCCAGCACGCCCACGCCTATCTGCTCTACGGTCCCGCCGGGATCGGCAAGCGTGCCCTGGCCGAGCATTGGGCCGCCCAGCTGCTCTGCCAGCGGCCCGCCGCCGCTGGCGCATGCGGCGAGTGCAAGGCCTGCCAGTTGCTGGCCGCCGGTACCCATCCGGACTACTTCGTGCTGGAGCCGGAGGAAGCGGAGAAACCGATCCGGGTCGACCAGGTCCGCGACCTGGTTGGCTTCGTGGTGCAGACCGCGCAACTGGGCGGGCGCAAGGTCGTGTTGCTCGAGCCCGCCGAGGCGATGAACGTGAACGCCGCCAACGCCCTGTTGAAAAGCCTCGAAGAACCCTCGGGCGATACCGTGCTGCTGCTGATCAGCCACCAGCCCAGCCGCCTGTTGCCGACCATCAAGAGCCGCTGCGTGCAGCAGGCCTGCCCTTTGCCGGGCGCGGCGGCGAGTCTGGAATGGCTGGCGCGGGCCCTGCCCGACGAGCCGGCCGAGGCCCTGGAGGAACTGTTGGCGCTTTCCGGCGGCTCGCCGCTCACCGCCCAGCGCCTGCACGGCCAGGGCGTGCGCGAGCAGCGCGCGCAGGTGGTCGAGGGGGTGAAGAAGCTGCTCAAGCAGCAGATCGCCGCCAGCCCACTGGCCGAAAGCTGGAACAGCGTGCCGCTGCCATTGCTGTTCGACTGGTTCTGCGACTGGACGCTGGGCATCCTGCGCTACCAGTTGACCCGCGACGAGGAGGGGCTGGGGCTGGCCGACATGCGCAAGGTGATCCAGTACCTGGGCGACAAGTCCGGGCAGGCCAAGGTGCTGGCCATGCAGGACTGGCTGCTGCAACAGCGGCAGAAAGTGTTGAACAAGGCCAACCTCAACCGTGTCCTGCTTCTCGAAGCCCTGCTGGTGCAGTGGGCAAGCCTGCCCGGGCCGGGCTAGAATCCCGCTGATATTCGACTGGCAGGAACCTGCATGAGTTTGCCACCCAATCTGGGGCCGCGTAACGGCATCCTGTCCTTGACCATCAAGGACAAGTCCGTGCTGTACGCCGCCTACATGCCGTTCATCAGGAACGGCGGGCTGTTCATTCCCACCAACAAGAACTACAAGCTTGGCGACGAGGTCTTCATGCTGCTCAACCTGATGGAAGAGCCGGAGAAGATCCCGGTGGCCGGCAAGGTCGTCTGGATCACCCCGAAGGGCGCTCAGGGCAACCGTGCGGCGGGCATCGGCGTGCAGTTCAACGACGGTGACAACACCGCCCGCAACAAGATCGAAACCTACCTGGCCGGGGCGCTGAAGTCGGACCGGCCGACCCACACGATGTAACGCTAGACAGGATCATGCTGGTCGATTCCCACTGCCACCTCGATCGCCTCGACCTGGCCGCCCATGGCGGCTCGCTCGATGCGGCGCTGGCTGCCGCGCGAGCGCGTGGCGTCGGTCAATTCCTCTGCATCGGCGTCAGCGCCGACAATGCCCAGGCGGTGAAGGCCCTGGCCGAGCGCTATGCCGACGTGCACTGTTCGGTCGGCGTGCACCCGCTGGACCTGGAGCCCGGAAGCGCGCCAGCGCTGGACTGGCTGCTAGGCGAACTGGCGCATCCGCGGGTGGTGGCGATCGGCGAGACCGGCCTCGACTACCACTACGAACCGGAAGCCGCCGAGTTGCAGCAGGAGGCGTTTCGCCTGCACCTGGAAGCCGCGCGGATCACCGCCAAGCCAGTGATCGTGCACACCCGCGAGGCGCGCGCCGATACGCTGGCGCTGCTGCGCGAGGCGGCGTTGCCGCAGGCCGGCGTGCTGCATTGCTTCACCGAGGACTGGGAGATGGCGCGATCGGCGCTGGACCTGGGCTTCTACATTTCCCTGTCCGGCATCGTCACCTTCCGCAATGCCGATGCCCTGCGCGAGGTGGCTCGCCAGGTACCAGCCGACCGGCTGCTGGTGGAGACCGACTCGCCCTACCTGGCGCCGATTCCCCATCGCGGCAAGCCGAACCTGCCGGAATACGTGCGCGATGTCGCCGAATTCCTCGCGACGTTGCGTGGCGTCAGCCTGGAAACCCTGGCGGAGCAGACTACCGCCAATTTCCATCGGCTGTTTCCGTTGGCCCGCTAGGCCGACAAACGGATAAAAAAAACCCGGGTTCTGGGGGATGAATCCGGGTCAAGACCATTAGGAGTGGAACAAAGGTACGCATTCCTCGGTACCTTCACTGGCTGGGTACTTGGGGGGAGATACCGCGCGCCAGTACCTTTCAGTATTGGTCATGTTCGTGGGGCGTCCAGACAGGGCTGGCGGTTTTTTAAACAGATTTGGAATACCCTCGCCGTCCTTGAGCACCTAGGTGCCTGCGACCTGGCGCAAGATCGCCAGGGTGTCGTCGATCACCGTCGAACTCGTGTAGAAGTGCGGGGAAAAACGGATACCTCCGCCACGCTGGGCGCAAATGACCCGCTCCTGGCGAAGCGTTTCGAAGAGTGTCCGGCTGTCCTGGCCGTCCAGGCTGAAGGTCAGGATACCCGCGCGTCGGCTCGGGTTCCGCGGACTGTGCAGGCGTGCCCCGGGAATTCCCGACAGACCGTCCTGTAGCCACTGGACGCGCTCGGCGATGTCTCTGCCGACCCGCTCCATGCCGACCTCCTCCAACAGCCCCAGGCTGGCCTCCAGGGCCATCGCGCCGAGCATGTTCGGGCTGCCGCATTCGAAGCGCCGGGCGCTGCGCGCCGGCCGCCAGTCGCGACGCTCGTAATCGAGGGCATGTTCCAGCATGTGCCAGCCATATTCGTGCAGCGCCAGGCGCTCGCGCTGCTCGGGATGGCAATAGAAGACGCCCAGCCCTTCGGGGCCGAGCATCCACTTGTGCCCATCGGCCATGGCGAAGGCACAATCGTAGGCCTGTACGTCGAAGGGCAGGGCGCCGAGCTGCTGGATCGCGTCGATGCAGAACAGCACGCCGCGGCGGCGACATCCCGTGCCGATGCGCTCCAGGTCAAGGCGCAGGCCGCTGGCGTACTGCACCGCGCTGATCGACAGCAGGCGGGTGCGTGGGCCGCAGGCGGCGAGCAGGGCGCCCTCGGGGTCGTCGCCGGCGAGACTGACCTCGACCACTTCGACGCCGCGCGGGCGCAAGGCTTCCCAGACCACTCTATTGGAGGGGAACTCCTCGTTGCCGATGACGACCTGGTCGCCCTCTCGCCAATCCAGGCCGAAGGCTACGAAGGAAAGCGCCTCGGAGGTGTTCTTGACCAGTGCGAGGTCGCTGCCGGCGCGCGCATTGAGCAGTCGGGCAAGGCGCTCGCGCAGGCGATGTTCTATCTTCAGCCATTCCGGATAGTCGCTGGCGCCGTGGGCGACGTTCTCCCGGGCGAAGGCGCTCACCGCGTCGGCGGCGCGTCTAGGCCAGGGTGCGACCGCTGCGTGGTTGAGGTAGCGCAGACCGTTGGTCTGGTCGAATTCGTCCTGGTAACAATTCATCGTCGGATGTTCCGTGCATTTTCGTGCTGAATAGGCATAATACGCGGCTTCGATTTTTGACTCATTTTGACCTGACAGTCTTTTTATGCAGAAAGAGCCTCGCAAAGTTCGTGAATTTCGTCGCCGTGAACAGGAGATTCTCGATACCGCCCTCAAGCTGTTCCTCGAACAGGGGGAAGACAGCGTAACGGTCGAGATGATCGCGGATGCCGTCGGCATCGGCAAAGGCACGATCTACAAGCACTTCAAGTCCAAGGCGGAGATCTACCTGCGCCTGATGCTGGACTACGAGCGCGATCTCGCCGCCCTGTTCCATTCCGAAGACGTAGCCCGCGACAAGGAAGCCCTGTCGCGCGCCTACTTCGAGTTCCGCATGCGCGATCCGCAGCGCTACCGCCTGTTCGACCGCCTGGAAGAGAAGGTGGTGAAGACCAGCCAGGTGCCGGAGATGGTCGAGGAACTGCACAAGATCCGCGCTTCCAACTTCGAACGCCTGACCCAGCTGATCAAGGAGCGTATCGCCGACGGCAAGCTGGAGAACGTTCCGCCGTACTTCCATTATTGCGCTGCCTGGGCGTTGGTGCATGGCGCCGTGGCGCTGTACCACTCGCCGTTCTGGCGCGAGGTGCTGGAAGACCAGGAAGGTTTCTTCCACTTCCTGATGGATATCGGCGTGCGCATGGGCAACAAGCGCAAGCGCGAAGGCGACGCTCCCAGCGCCTGATGCCTGTGGTGCCGGGACGCAGTCACTGCGCCCCGCGCACTCTTTGCCGGCAGGGATATACTCGTCGCCCATCGATCCGCCGGCGGGACGTCGGCTGCCCATTTCCGGCGAATCCGCCGGCGGCTCCACGTTCGTTCAGGAGTTCTCCGATGAGTGTCCGTGAATTCCCTATCCACTACATCGAACCGGTGTTCCGGCCCCCGAGCGAGGCGCATTCGCTGATCCTCCCGGTGACCAATGGCTGTTCCTGGAACAAATGCGGCTTTTGCGAGATGTATACCCAGCCGCAAAAGAAATTTCGCGCCCGCGACGAGAACGAGGTACTGGAGGAGATCCGCCGCTGCGGCGAGCGCCTGATCGTCAAGCGGGTGTTTCTCGCCGATGGCGACGCCCTGGTATTGCCGACCCGCCGGCTGCTCGCGGTGCTGCAGGCGATTCGCGAGCACTTGCCGGAGGTGGAGCGGGTATCCAGCTACTGCCTGCCGCGCAACCTGCGCAGGAAGTCGGTCGACGAGTTGCGCGAACTGGCCGAC
Organism: Pseudomonas sp. 2VD; assembly: GCF_005503585.1. Lineage (NCBI taxonomy): Bacteria > Pseudomonadati > Pseudomonadota > Gammaproteobacteria > Pseudomonadales > Pseudomonadaceae > Pseudomonas > Pseudomonas sp. 2VD. The sequence continues at coordinate 1,288 of NZ_SCND01000273.1, read as the reverse complement.
GCCGGGCTGCGAATGGCCTATGTCGGCGCCGAGTCCGGCGACGACGAAGTGCTGGCACGGGTCAACAAGGGCGAGACCTATTCCTCTACCCTGGATGCGCTGGAAAAGCTTGGCGAGGCGGGGATCAGTCGTTCGGTGATGATCCTCAACGGTCTGGGCGGAATGACCCTGAGCGCGCAGCACGCGGACAACTCCGCGCGCCTGATGAACGCCGCCCAGCCGGAGTACCTGTCGACCCTGGTGGTGAGTTTCCCTACCGGCGAGCAGCGTTTCCGTGCTGGCTTCGCCGATTTCGAGGCGCTGGATCGGCGTGCCCTGTTCGTCGAGGTCGAACGCCTGTTGCAGGGATTGGAGCTCGAAGACACGGTATTTCGCAGCGACCACGCTTCCAACTATCTGGTGCTCAAGGGCGAGCTGGGTGCCGACAAGGCGCGCCTGCTGGCCGAGGTCCGCCAGGCCATCGAGCAGCCGCAGCACGCTGCCCTGCGCCAGGAGTGGCAGCGTGGCCTGTGATGGCGCGGAAGCTGCATCGGCTCGTCATTCGCCGGTTTTCCGACGCCGGCAGGGGAGATGACCGATGTTGCACCTGTTCCGTATCGCCCTGGCGATGCTCCTCCTGGGCAGCCTGTCCGCCTGCATGAAGCCCAGCGACCTGGCCGACGGCGCCGACTACTACCTGCGCGACGCCGGGGTGCTCGATCACAGCGCCAGCCAGCGCAGCAACAACCGGCGGATCCAGGCCGACTCCTTCATCTACATCGGCCAGGGCCCGTTCGTGCCGCCGGGCTACCGGTACGCGCGGCCGAACGTGGTGGCCGAGCAGGCCTTCGAAGGTTTCGTCGAGTATTTCCCGCTGGTGCGCCGCGCCAAGGCGCCGCTCGGCCTGGACGACGCGATGCGCGAGGCGCGTGCCGCCGGCGCCCACTACCTGCTGTACTGCCGTTTCGCCCGGGGCGACAACAGGATCGGCAACTGGGAGGAGTGGGAAGACGAAGAGGAACTCGGCCGGGTCGGGCGCGATCGCAGTGTCATCCAGGTCATGCTGATCGAGACCAGCACCCGTTTCCTGGTGGACAGCGCGACCATTCGCAGCCGCGGCGGTTTCCTGACGTTCTACGACGCCACCCCGGAAGACCTGCTGCGTCCGCCGCTGGAGCAATACGCCCAGGAATTGCTGGGCCTGAACAGTCGAGGAACAGGCTATGAGTGATACCGGCAAGGCCAACGACCTGCTGGCGCAGATCCCCAGGGGCGAAAAGAAGGGCCTGCCGCCCGTGCACCTGTGGAA
>NZ_SCND01000272.1:0-8562 GCF_005503585.1 Pseudomonas sp. 2VD | reverse complement strand
TGGAGCAGGGTCGAGCTGACACCGATCACCGGCCGTTCGCACCAGTTGCGCGTGCACATGCTCTCCATCGGCCATCCGCTGCTCGGCGACCGCCTCTACGCCAACCCCGAAGCCCTCGCCGCCCACGAACGCCTGTGCCTGCACGCCAGCCTGCTGTGCCTGACCCATCCGCAGAGCGGCGAACGCCTGCGCTTCGAGTCGCCGGCGCCGTTCTGAGCCTGCCCCGCCGCGTCCCGGCCCGCCGGGACGCCGCCCGCCGATTTCCGGTACCCCGTCTTGCCATACAACGACCAGCTTCCGCTTTTTCTGGCCGGCCCCGCCGCCAACGACCTGAACCCCGTCGGACAATACGATAGACTGCATGGATTGCCGTCCGGAGCCACTATGCGCGCAGAACTCAACCAGGGCCTGATCGATTTCCTCAAGGCCTCGCCCACGCCTTTCCATGCTACCGCCAGCCTCGCCCGCCGCCTGGAATCCGCCGGCTACCGCCGCCTCGACGAGCGCGACGCCTGGCACACCGAAGCCGGCGGCCGCTACTACGTGACCCGTAACGACTCGTCGCTGATCGCCATCCGCCTGGGCCGTCGCTCGCCCCTGGAAAGCGGCTTCCGCCTGGTCGGCGCGCACACCGACAGCCCCTGCCTGCGGGTCAAGCCGAACCCGGAGATCGCTCGCAACGGCTTCCTCCAGCTCGGCGTCGAAGTCTATGGCGGCGCCCTCTTCGCCCCTTGGTTCGACCGCGACCTGTCACTGGCCGGGCGCGTCACCTTCCGCGCCAATGGCAAGCTGGAAAGCCGCCTGGTCGACTTCCGCAAGGCCATCGCGGTCATCCCCAACCTGGCCATCCATCTCAACCGCGCCGCCAACGAGGGTTGGCCGATCAACGCGCAGAACGAACTGCCGCCGATCATCGCCCAACTGGCGCCGGGCGAGGCCGCCGACTTCCGCCTGCTGCTCGACGAACAGCTGCTGCGCGAGCACGGCATCACCGCCGACGTGGTACTGGACTACGAGCTGTCGTTCTACGACACCCAGTCCGCCGCGGTGGTAGGCCTCAACGACGAGTTCATCGCCGGGGCGCGCCTGGACAACCTGCTGTCCTGCCACGCCGGCCTGGAAGCCCTGCTCAACGCCGAAGGCGACGAGAACTGCATCCTGGTCTGCACCGACCACGAGGAAGTCGGTTCCTGTTCGCATTGCGGCGCCGACGGTCCGTTCCTCGAACAGGTACTGCGCCGCCTGCTGCCGGAAGGCGACGCCTTCAGCCGGGCGATCCAGCGCTCGCTGCTGGTCTCGGCCGACAACGCCCATGGCGTACACCCGAACTACGCCGACAAGCACGACGCCAACCATGGCCCGGCGCTGAACGGCGGTCCGGTGATCAAGATCAACAGCAACCAGCGCTATGCCACCAACAGCGAAACCGCCGGCTTCTTCCGCCACCTCTGCCAGGACAGCGAAGTGCCGGTGCAGAGCTTCGTGACCCGCAGCGACATGGGATGCGGCTCGACCATCGGCCCGATCACCGCCAGCCAGGTCGGCGTGCGCACCGTCGACATAGGCCTGCCGACCTTCGCCATGCACTCGATTCGCGAGCTGGCCGGCAGCCATGACCTGGCGCACCTGGTCAAGGTGCTCGGCGCCTTCTACGCCAGCAGCGAGCTGCCCTGAGCGCCAGCCGCGCTCACGCCCCGGGCATTCGCCCGGGGCCACTCATGCGTGCGCAGCGTGCCATTCGCTGCGCAACAGCGTGTAGATCGCATGGTCGTGGGCACGCCCGGCGATGATCTCGTTGGCCCGGATCACTCCGTCGCGCCGGAAGCCCTGGCGCTCGGCGGCGCGCTGGCTGCGCAGGTTCTCGGTGGAACAGCGGATCACCAGGCGCTGCAGGTCGTAGCCAAGGAAACCCAGCTCGATCGTCTTCCCCAGCGCGCTGGCCAGCAGCCCGCGCCCTTGCGCGGACGCCGCCAGCCAGTAGCCGATGCTGGCGCTGCGGCTGTCCTCGGTGAAATCGTGCAGGTCGATGACGCCGACCAGGCATCCGGATTCGACGATCCCGCAGCGGCAACTCCTGCGCTCCGCCCACAACCGCTGGCTTTCGCCAATGAAACGGCGGGTATCGTCCGCGCTCTGCGTCAGTGGCACCCACGGCATCCAGGGCGCCAGGTGCTCGCTGTTGGCGCGCACCAGGCGGAACAGTTCCTCGGCGCGCGGCTGGTCGAGCAGCTCCAGGTGCAGGTCGGACGAAATCGGCAGTATGAACATGCGAGGGCTCCTTTTCCCGGGAGCCCATCCTCGCAGAAGGTGCCGCAGGTCGTCGACGCGTGGCGTTACTGCGGTACCTCGACGCTGATATGGATGGCGTCGTGGCGCCAGAACTCCAGGTCGCAGTCGATCAGCCGACCACGCTGGTCGCGGTTGATCCGGCTGATGCGCAGGGCCGGGCTGCCCACCGCCACCTTCAGCGGCGCCGCAGCCTCGGCATGGAGTGCAGTGGGCACCATGTCGAAACGCACCCGCCCATAGTGGATGCCGTACTCGCTGGCATAGAGTTCGGTCAGCGAGCGGGTCAGGTCGTGGCCGAGGATTCCGGGGAAGTACTGCGCGTTCAGGTAGTGCTCGACATACAGCACCAGCCGCCCGTCCACCCGCCGCGCCCGGCGGATCTGGTAGACGCTGGACAGCGCCGGCAGCTCCAGCAACTCGCAGACCGCCGCGCTCGCCGGCATCTGCCGGGCCGACAGAACCTCGGTCGCCGGCACCCGGCCCTGTTCGCTGACCATCGCATGGAAGTGGCTGCGGACCAGCGGGTTGTAGGCCAGCCGCTCGGGGGAGACGAACCAGCCGCGGCGCTCCTCGCGGTAGATCAGGCCCTGCGACTCCAGCTGGATCAGCGCCTCGCGCAGGGTGATCCGGGTCGTCGCGAACAGCTCGCTGAGCTTGCGCTCGGCCGGCAGCTTGCCACCCGCCGGCAGCAGACCATGGCCGATCTGCTCGCTGAGCGCCCGGCAGATCGCCGTTACGGTGGGTAGCGCTTCGTCACGCATCGACTGCTTCCTTATTGGTCTAGTCCAGCCCCAGCCAGGGGCACTTCCACCGGCCCGCCCTGCGCCTCCGGCTCGTCCGATGCTAGGAAACCCAGATGACCGGGACGTGACAGGTACAAGACAGCGGTCTTCCCGGAGGCGCCCGACGCCCATGGAATCGAGGGCTTAAGCATGGTCTACGCTTCTGCGGATGCAAGCCGCGGCGATGCCAGGCGCGGCTAGCTGACATGAAACCGTCATCCAGCGGCTCTAGATTGGCCTGGGTCTTGCTGATCTAGACCACACCCGCGGCAGTCCCGCCCGAAGGAGCGTCGAGAACTCCCGAGGCTGCCCGACCGAACCTCTCGAACGAAGGAGCACCGAATGAAACGCATGCTTGCTTCATTGCTGGGAACCGCCATCGCCCTCGGCAGCGGCCTGGCGTTGGCCGCCGAAGCGGACCTGCAGGCGCTGGAACAGGCCGCGCGCAAGGAAGGCCAGGTCAACAGCGTCGGCATGCCCGACAGTTGGGCGAACTGGAAGGACACCTGGAAGGACCTTGAGAGCAAGTATGGGCTCAAGCACATGGATACCGACATGAGTTCGGCCCAGGAGCTGGCCAAGTTCAAGGCCGAGAAGGACAACGCCAGCGCCGACATCGGCGACGTCGGCGCCGCCTTCGGCCCCATCGCCGTGCAGCAGGGCGTCAGCCAGCCGTACAAGCCGAGCACCTGGGAACAGATCCCGGCCTGGGCCAAGGACCAGGACGGCCACTGGGCGCTCGCCTACACCGGGACCATCGCCTTCATCGTCAACAAACAACTGGTGAAGGACGTACCGCACAGCTGGGCCGACCTGCTGCAGGGCAAGTACAAGGTCACCATCGGCGACGTCAGCGCTGCCGCCCAGGCGGTCAATGGGGTGCTCGCCGCGGCCATCGCCAACGGCGGCGACGAGAAGAACATCAAGCCGGGCCTGGAGTTCTTCGGCAAGATCGCCAAGCAGGGCCGCCTGTCGCTGACCAACCCGGTGATCGCCACCCTGGAAAAGGGCGAGGTCGAAGTCGGCATCGTCTGGGATTTCAACGGCCTCAGCTACCGCCAGCAGATCGACCCGGAGCGCTTCGAGGTGCTGATCCCCTCGGACGGCTCGGTGATCTCTGGCTACACCACCATCATCAACAAGTACGCCAAGCACCCGAACGCCGCCAAGCTCGCCCGCGAGTACATCTTCAGCGACGCCGGACAGATCAACCTGGCCAAGGGCAACGCGCGACCGATCCGCGCCGAGAGCCTGACCCTGCCGGACGACGTGAAGGCCCAACTGCTGCCCAACGAGCAGTACGCCAAGGCCCAGCCGATCAAGGACGCCAAGGCCTGGGAGGAAACCTCCAAGCGCCTGCCGCGGCAGTGGCAGGAAGCGGTGATCATCAACATGCAGTGACGCGGAGCGCGGCCGCCCTCGCCGGCGGCTGCCCCGCATCGACGGATACCCCGAATGCGCCACGACGTCATCCTCGTCCTGCTGGACGGCCTCAACCACAGCGTCGCCCGCGACTGCATGGGGCATCTCCAGGCCCTCTGCGGCGCCGGCCGCGGCCAGTCGTACCGCCTGGAATGCGAGTTGCCTTCGCTGTCCCGGCCGCTCTACGAATGTATCCTCACCGGAGTGCCGCCGATCGATAGCGGCATCCTGCACAACGACGTGGTCCGCCTGAGCCAGGAACAGAGCCTGTTCCACTATGCCCGCGCGGCCGGCCTGAGTACCGCGGCAGCGGCCTACCACTGGGTCAGCGAACTGTACAACCGCGCGCCGTTCGACCCGGCCCGCGACCGCCACACCGACGACAGCGCACTGCCGATCCAGCGCGGACACTTCTACTGGAACGACCACTATCCGGACTCGCACCTGTTCGCCGATGCGGAAAGCCTGCGCCGCCGGCACGCACCGAACTTCATGCTGGTCCACTCGATGAACATCGACGACGCCGGGCACAGGCACGGCCTCGCCAGCCCCGCCTACCGCAACGCCGCGCGGCGCGCCGACGCGCTGCTGTCGGAATACCTGCACCAGTGGCTGGCGGCCGGCTACCAGGTGGCGATCACCGCCGATCACGGAATGAACGAGGACCGCAGCCACGGCGGCATCCTCGAGGAGGAGCGCGAGGTGCCGCTGTTCGTCTTCGGCGACGCCTTCAGCCGCGACGACCTGGCGCAACCGCTGCAGACCGACCTCTGCGGCACGCTCTGCGAAATCCTCGGCGCCGCCCACGACAAACCCGTCTGCCGGGAGCTGCTCGCCCCATGAAACGATTCTCCGGCAAATGGCTGGCGCTGCTGTTCCTGCTGCCCTTCGCGGCGTTCTTCGTGATTTTCCAGATAGCGCCGCTGGCCTGGGTCGCGCTGAACAGCCTGAAGGCCAGCGATGCCTGGAGCCTGGCCAACTACCTCGAGCTGTTCGGCTCGCCCTTCTACCGCCAGGCGATCCGCCATAGCCTGGAGATCGCCGGCTGGTCGAGCCTGCTCGGCCTGCTCATCGCGGTGCTCGGCAGCCATTCGCTGCGCCACGTCGACAGCCGCCTGCGCGACTTCGTCATGGCCTTCTCCAACATGACCAGCAACTTCGCCGGGGTACCGCTGGCGTTCGCCTTCATCATCCTGCTCGGCTTCAACGGCGCGCTGACCCTGTTGCTCAAGCAGGCCGGCTGGATCGACGACTTCAATCTCTACTCGAAGACCGGCCTGATAATCCTCTACACCTATTTCCAGATCCCCCTCGGGGTGATGCTGCTCTACCCGGCCTTCGACGCCCTGCGCGAGGACTGGCGCGAGTCCGCCGCGCTGCTCGGCGCCAACGGCTGGCAGTACTGGCGACACATCGGCATCCCGGTGCTGACCCCGGCACTGCTGGGCACCTTCGTCATCCTCCTGGCCAATGCCCTCGGCGCCTACGCCACGGTGTACTCGCTGACCACCGGCAACTTCAACGTGATCCCGATCCGCATCGGCGCGCTGGTCGCCGGCGACGTGTTCCCCGACCCGAACATGGCCAGCGCGCTGGCCATGGTGCTGGTCGGCCTGATGACCCTGATCACCCTGGTCCACCAATGGCTGCTGCGCAGGAGCTACCATGTCGCGCGCTGATCGACGTCCTGCCGCGCTCTACCATCGCCTGGTGGTCTGCGCGCTGTTCCTGATCCTGGTCCTGCCGCTGGCGGCGACCCTGCTCTACTCGCTGGCCACCCAGTGGTCGGCGACCCTGCTGCCGGACGGCCTGACCCTGAAGTGGTACCTGACGCTGTGGAGCGACCAGCGCTTCCTGCTGGCCTTCGCCCGCTCGCTGCTGGTCTGCTTCGGCGCCCTGGCGTTCAGCGTGTTGCTGATCCTGCCGCTGATGTTCGTCATCCACTACCACTTCCCGCGCCTGGACGGCGTGATGAACGTGCTCATCCTGCTGCCCTTCGCGGTGCCGCCGATCGTCTCCTCGGTGGGCCTGCTGCAACTCTATGCCAGCGGGCCGCTGGAAATGATCGGCACGCCCTGGGTGCTGGTCGGCTGCTACTTCACCATCGCCCTGCCGTTCATGTACCGGGCGATCACCAACAACCTGCAGGCGATCAACCTGCGCGACCTGATGGACGCCGCCCACCTGCTCGGCGCCAGCACCTGGAAGGCGGCGCTGCTGGTCGTGCTGCCGAACCTGCGCAAGGGCGTGATGGTGGCCCTGCTACTGTCGTTCTCCTTCCTCATCGGCGAATTCGTCTTCGCCAACCTGCTGGTCGGTACCCGCTACGAGACCCTGCAGGTGTTCCTCAACAACATGCGCAACAGCAGCGGCCACTACACCAGCGCAGTGGTGGTCTCCTACTTCGTGTTCGTCCTGGTCCTGACCTGGGCGGCCAACCGACTGAACAAGGACAAGGCCTGATCATGTCGTTCGTCAGCGTCGAACAGCTCGACAAGAGCTACGGTGCCACCAGCATCTTCCGCGATATCGACTTCGCTGCCGCCCGCGGCGAGTTCGTCACCCTGCTCGGCCCCAGCGGCTGCGGCAAGTCCACCCTGCTGCGCTGCATCGCCGGGCTGACCGAGGTCGACAGCGGGCGCATCCTCATCGACGGCGAGGATGTGGTGCCTTTGCCGCCGCAGAAGCGCGGGATCGCCATGGTGTTCCAGAGCTACGCGCTGTTCCCCAACATGACCGTGCAACAGAACGTCGCCTTCGGCCTACGCATGCAGAAGGTGCCGGCGGCGGAACTGAAGCAGCGGGTCGCCGAAGCCATCGAACTGGTGGAACTGGGCGAGTACGCCGCACGCTACCCGCACCAGCTCTCCGGCGGCCAGTGCCAGCGCGTGGCGCTGGCCCGCTCGCTGGTGACGCGCCCGCGCCTGCTGCTGCTCGACGAGCCGCTGTCGGCCCTCGACGCGCGCATCCGCAAGCACCTGCGCGAACAGATCCGCCGCATCCAGCAGGAGCTGGGGCTGACCACGGTGTTCGTCACCCATGATCAGGAAGAAGCGCTGACCCTGTCCGACCGCATCGTCCTGATGAACGCCGGACGCATCGTCCAGAGCGGCGACGCGGAGACCCTCTACACCGCGCCGGAAAACGCCTTCGCCGCCGGCTTCATCGGCAACTACAACCTGCTCGACGCCGAACAGGCCAGCCGCCTGCTCGGCCAGCCCTGCGCGCACCAGGTGGCGATCCGCCCGGAATCCCTGCGCCTGGGCTACGAACCGAGCGAAGGCGTGCCGGCGCTGGTACGCTCGCACAGTCTGCTCGGCAACGTGATCCGTTACCGCGTCGAGGCCGCCGGGGTGGAACTCACCGTCGACGTCCTCAACCGCAGCGCAGACCGCCTGTATCCGGCCGGCAGTCAGTTGACGCTGGTCATCGATCGCAACAGTATTCGAGAGGTAGCTTGATGAGCCTGGTGATCTTCGACCTGGACGAGACCATGATCCACGGCGACTGCTCCAGCCTGTGGAGCCAGCGCATGGCGAGTCTCGGCTGGGTCGACGAATCCTTCGTCCGCCGCGACGCCGAACTGATGGAGCAGTACGCCGAAGGCAAGCTGTCCATGGATCTGTACATGGACTACACCCTGCAACCGCTGATCGGTCGCAGCGTCGAGGAAGTCGAGCGAGAAGTGGAGGCCTACGTCGAGGAGGTCATCGAGCCGCTGATCTACAGCGACGCCTGCGCCTGCCTGGCGCGCCACCGCAGCGCCAACGACCGGGTGCTGATCGTCTCCGCATCCGGGGTGCACCTGGTCAAGCCGATCGCGGCGCGGATCGGCGTCGACGAAGTCCTCGCCATCGATCTCGAAGTGCTCGACGGACACTACACCGGCCGCACCCTTGGCACCCTCACCTATCGCGAAGGCAAGGTATTGCGTCTGCTCGACCTGCTGGAAGGAGACGATCGCCAACTGGCCGACGCCTGGTTCTATTCGGACTCGCGCAACGACCTGCCGCTGCTGAAGCTGGTCGGCCATCCGAACACGGTCAATCCGGACCCGACCCTGCTCGCC
>NZ_SCND01000271.1:0-8574 GCF_005503585.1 Pseudomonas sp. 2VD | reverse complement strand
GTCAGGGACTGACGCCCGGCGGCGGGCAGGCGGCCGAACCGGGAGGGGGAGGCGGAGGCGAGGCGACTACAGGAGGGGAAACGCAGCCCAGGCTGGCGCACGGCTGGAGCGCGCCGACCTCGCCGGTGGCTACCGGAAGGGCGGGGAGCGAGCTGTGCGAGCGCTGGTTCATGGAGGCTATCCGGTGGATGAAGACAACGAGAGGGACTATAGCGGGCCGTCCGGGATTTGACGAGCCTGTGGGCGAGCCTTGCGCTAAAACGCCAGCCCGGCGACAAACCGGGCCGGCGCCGGGCTTCACTTGCCGGTCTTCACCGTGTTCCAGGTGCGCGTGCGCACGCGGTCGATCTTCTGCGGCATGGATTCCAGGGCGAACAGCTTGGCCATCTTCTCCTGCGGCGGGTAGATCGCCGGATCGGCCTTGATCTCGGCGTCCACCAGCGGGTCGGCGGCCAGGTTGCCGTTGGCGTAGTGCACATGGTTGCTGATCGCCGCCATCACCTCGGGACGCAGCAGGTAGTTCATGAAGGCGTAGCCGGCCTTCTCGTCGGGCGCGTCGACCGGCATCGAGACCATGTCGAACCACAGCGGCGAGCCTTCCTTCGGCGTCGAGTAGCGCACTTCCACGCCGTTGTTGGCCTTCTTGGCGCGGGTAGCGGCCTGCAGGATGTCGCCGGAGAAACCGACCACCATGCAGATCTCGCCGTTGGCCAGGTCGCTGACGTACTTCGAGGAGTGGAAGTAGCGGATGTACGGGCGCACCTTCAGCAGCGCCGCCTGGGCCTGCTTGTAGTCGTCGGCCTTCTGGCTGTGGTGTGGCAGGCCGAGGTAGTTGAGGGTGATGGGCAGCAGCTCGGGGCCGTTGTCCAGCACCGCCACCCCGCACTTGCTCAGTTTCTGCATGTATTCGGGCTTGAAGAAGATATCCCAGGAGTCCAGCGGCGCGTCGTCGCCGAGCACCGCCTTGATCTTCGCCGGGTTGTAGCCGATGCCGGTGGTGCCCCAGAGGTAGGGGAAGCCGTACTGGTTGCCCGGATCGTTGACCTCCAGGGCCTTGAGCAGCACCGGGTTGAGGTTCTTCCAGTTGGGCAGCTGGGACTTGTCCAGCTTCTTCAGGGCGCCGGCCTGGATCTGCTTGGCCATGAAGTGGTTCGACGGGAATACCACGTCGTAGCCGGATTGGCCGGTCATCAGCTTGCCGTCGAGGGTCTCGTTGCTGTCGTAGACGTCGTAGGTGGCCTGGATGCCGGTTTCCTTGGCGAAGTTCGCCACGGTTTCGGGAGCGATGTATTCGGACCAGTTGTAGATCTTCAGGTTGTCCGCGGCGAGGGTTGCGCCGCTGCCGCAAGCGAGGGCGAGGAGGGTGAGGGAAGCGATGCGGGTCTTCATTGTTGTAGGTGTCCTGTCGGCTGACGACAGCGTCGGCGACGGACTGGTTCGCCGCCGGCGCTCAGGGGGCGCCGGCAACGCTGGCCGGCACCCGGGTTTTATCCCGCGTTGCCGGAAGCGAGGAAAGGGGCGGCTTTTACCTGCGGGCCCGCAGACAGGAGGCGGCACCGCAGCGGGGCGTCGCTCCGCCCGCCTGCCTCAACTCAGGGCGACCTTGACCCCGAGGGCGATCAGCAGGCCGCCGAGCAGCTTGTCCACCACCCCCTGGGCCCTGGCCAGGCCACGGCGCACCACCGCGCTCTGGATCAGCACCACCAGCAGCGGCCACCAGAGTGCGGCGAGGCCGACGATGATGCCGGCGTACCAGAGCTTCTCGGCGAAGCTGGAGTCCAGGCTCAGCACCTGGGTGAACACGGCGAGGAAGAACAGCGTGGCCTTGGGGTTGAGCAGGTTGCACAGGTAGCCCTGGAGGAACGCGCTCCAGTGGCCGACGCGCTGCACGCCGCCGACCGCCAAGTCGAGCGTGCCGCCGCCGCGCGAGCGCAGGGCCTGGATGCCGATCCAGATCAGGTAGACCGCGCCGGTGTACTTCAGCGCGTTGAACAGCCACGGCGTGGTGGTGATCAGCACCGCCAGGCCGGCGACGCAGTAGGCCATGTGGGTGGCCACGCCGAGGATCACCCCCAGCGAGGTCATCATCGCCGCCGAGCGCTGGTAGCGCGCCGCGTTGCGGATGATCAGGAAGAAGTCCGGGCCGGGCGAGAGCATGCCCAGGGTGGCGAGGGTGGCTACGAAGAGCGAGGTTTCCAGCATGATTCGATACGCCTGGCGCAAGGCGGCGCCGGTTCGCTGCGGCGCCGCGGGTCGGTGGTTACTGGGTCAGTTCCTGTTCGCTGAACAGGCCGTCGAAGAGCATGCTCGAAAGATAGCGCTCGCCGGAATCGGGGAGGATCACCACGATGGTCTTGCCCTGCATGTTCGGCTCCTCGGCCAGGCGCACCGCGGCGGCCATCGCCGCGCCGGAGGAGATGCCGCAGAGGATGCCTTCTTCCTGCATCAGGCGCAGCGCCATGTTCTTCGCTTCGTCGTCGCCGATCTTCTCGACCCGGTCGACCAGCGACAGGTCGAGGTTCTTCGGCACGAAGCCGGCGCCGATGCCCTGGATCTTGTGCGGGGCGGGCTTGACCTCCTCGCCGGCGAGGGTCTGGCTGATCACCGGCGAGGTCACCGGCTCCACCGCCACGGCGAGGATCGGCTTGCCCCGGGTGTTCTTGATGTAGCGCGAGACGCCGGTGAGGGTGCCGCCGGTGCCGACCCCGGAAACCAGCACGTCCACCGCGCCCTCGGTATCGTTCCAGATCTCCGGGCCGGTGGTCTTCTCATGGATCGCCGGGTTGGCCGGGTTGTCGAACTGCTGCGGCATGAAGTACTTCCCGGGATCCCCCGCGACCAGTTCCTCGGCCTTCTGGATCGCACCCTTCATGCCCTTCGCCGGTTCGGTCAGGACCAGCTCCGCGCCCAGCGCCTTGAGCACCTTGCGTCGTTCCAGGCTCATCGACGCCGGCATGGTCAGGATCAGTTTGTAGCCACGCGCGGCGGCGACGAAGGCGAGGCCGATGCCGGTGTTGCCGGAGGTCGGCTCGACCAGGGTCATGCCGGACTTCAGTCTGCCGCTGGCTTCGGCATCCCAGATCATGTTCGCGCCGATCCGGCACTTCACCGAATAGCCGGGGTTGCGCCCTTCGATCTTGGCCAGGATGGTGACGCCGCGCGGGGCGATGCGGTTGATCTGGACCAGCGGCGTGTTGCCGATGGACTGCGCGTTGTCTGCGAAGATGCGGCTCATGATGGTGTCCTTGTCGCATGGAGAAAGATCAATCAGCCTATTCCGCCCCCGCCCGCGCGTCCAGACGCGTTCGAACCAGCGGCGCGCCGCGCGTGTCCACTGTCCAGGAGGGCCGTACCGATGAAGAAACGCTATGCCATTCCCCTGGGCAGCCTGGCGGCGCTGCTTCTGTTGTTGCTGGCGCTGCACCTGGCGCTGCCGTACCTGGTGCGCGACTACCTGAACGGCAAGCTGGCCGACATGGGCGACTACCGTGGGCACATCGCCGACGTCGACCTGGCGCTCTGGCGCGGCGCGTATCGGATCGACGGGCTGAGCATCGTCAAGGACAACGGCAAGGTGCCGGTGCCGTTCCTCGACGCGCCGAGCATCGACCTGTCGGTGAGCTGGCAGGCGCTCTGGGATGATCACGCAGTAGTGGCGCGGGTGGTCTTCGAGCGTCCGCAGCTCAACTTCGTCGATGCCGGCGGCGACCGCGACGCCTCGCAGACCGGTGCCGGCACCGACTGGCGCGAGCAACTGGACAAGCTGCTGCCGATCACCCTCAACGAGGTGCGGGTGGTGGACGGCACCCTGCGTTTCCGCAACTTCACTTCGAAGCCGCCGGTGAACCTGCACGCCTCGGCGCTCAACGCCAGCATCTATAACCTGACCAACGTGGCCGACGCCCGGGGCGAGCGGCCGGCGCGTCTCGAAGGCACGGCGCGGATACTCGGCCAGGCGCCGCTGGAAGTGGCGGCGCATTTCGACCCGCTGAGCGACTTCGAGGACTTCGACCTGCGCCTGCGGGTCACCCGGGTCGAGCTGAAGCGGCTCAACGACTTCGCCAGCGCCTATGGCAAGTTCGACTTCAATGCCGGCACCGGCGACCTGGTGCTGGAGGCCCAGGCTAAGCGCGGCCAGTTGGATGGCTACATCAAGCCGCTGCTGCGCGACGTGGACGTGTTCAACTGGCGGCAGGACGTGGAGGATGGCGACAAGAACCTGTTCCGCTCGGTGTGGGAGGCGCTGGTCGGCGGTGGCGAGACGGTGCTGAAGAACCAGCGCAAAGACCAGTTCGCAACCCGTGTGAGCCTGAGCGGTAATATCCACCAGCGGGACGTCAGCGCGTTCCAGGCGTTCCTCGGGATTCTCCGCAACGCGTTCGTCGAGGCGTTCAACGCTCGTTTCGAGCGTTCCCCGGCGACGCGCGACGACGACGGCTGAAGACGCGGGCGGAACGGCGGGTCGCGAGGTGGCCGGGCATTCAGTGACTGAATGACCCGTCTGCGTTCACAGTGCGCTTGTCCCCGCGTTATAGTCGGGTTTTCAAACAATACTGAACTGCCCGGTTTTCCAGCCAGGGCGTTACCGTTCGAGGATTTCCTGATGAAGTTCGAAGGCACCCAGTCCTACGTCGCCACCGACGACCTCAAGCTCGCGGTCAACGCCGCCATCACCCTGCAGCGGCCGCTGCTGGTGAAGGGCGAACCGGGCACCGGCAAGACCATGCTCGCCGAGCAGCTGGCCGAGTCCTTCGGCGCCAAGCTGATCACCTGGCACATCAAGTCCACCACCAAGGCCCACCAGGGCCTCTACGAGTACGATGCGGTAAGCCGCCTGCGCGATTCGCAGCTGGGCGTGGACAAGGTTCACGACGTGCGCAACTACATCAAGAAGGGCAAGCTCTGGGAGGCCTTCGAGGCCGAGGAGAGGGTGATCCTGCTGATCGACGAGATCGACAAGGCCGACATCGAGTTCCCCAACGACCTGCTGCAGGAACTCGACAAGATGGAGTTCTACGTCTACGAGACCAACGAAACCATCAAGGCGAAGCAGCGCCCGATCATCATCATCACCTCGAACAACGAGAAGGAACTGCCCGACGCCTTCCTGCGCCGCTGCTTCTTCCATTACATCGCCTTCCCCGACCGCGAGACGTTGCAGAAGATCGTCGACGTGCACTACCCGAACATCAAGCAGTCGCTGGTCAGCGAGGCGCTGGACATCTTCTTCGACGTGCGCAAGGTGCCCGGCCTGAAAAAGAAACCTTCGACTTCCGAGTTGGTCGACTGGCTGAAACTGCTGATGGCCGACGAGATCGGCGAAGCGGTGCTGCGCGAGCGCGATCCGACCAAGGCGATCCCGCCGCTGGCCGGCGCCCTGGTGAAGAACGAGCAGGACGTGCAGCTTCTCGAGCGCCTGGCGTTCATGAGCCGCCGCGCCAGCCGCTGAGTGCGTCGGCCCTTTCCGGGGAAAGGGCCGCGGGGCGGCACGCCAGACAGCGGAGGAACATCCCATGCTCAGCGGAAGTTGCCTGTGCGGCGCGGTACGTTACGAGATCGACGCGCCCATCGAATCGGCCAGCCATTGTCATTGCAGCCAGTGCCGCAAGGCCCACGGCGCGGCGTTCGCCACCTACGGCAAGGTGCGCCGCGAGGCGTTCCGCTATGTCGCCGGGGCGGACGCGGTGGCCGAATACCACTCGTCGCCAGGCGTCACCCGTACCTTCTGCCGCCACTGCGGATCGAACCTGCAGTGGCTTGGCGGCAACGAGGACCCGACGTACACCTCTATCGCCCTCGGCACCCTCGACTCGCCGCTGCCATCGGTAGCGCAGCGGCACATCTACGTGGGTTCGAAAGCCGACTGGTACGTCATCGCCGACGACCTGCCGCAGGAACACCAATACTGACCGGCGCTCGCGCGCCGGGATCAACGGACAACAGACGAGGTCGCAGCCATGCTGCTCAACCTGTTCAACGAAATGCGCGCAGCCAAGGTGCCGGTGTCGGTGCGCGAGCTGCTCGACCTGATCGACGCCCTGAAGCACCGCGTGGTGTTCGCCGACATGGACGAGTTCTACTACCTGGCGCGCACCATCATGGTCAAGGACGAGCGCCACTTCGACAAGTTCGACCGGGCCTTCGGCGCCTACTTCAAGGGCCTGGAGAAGCTCGACGACCACCTCAAGGCGCTGATCCCCGAGGAATGGCTGCGCAAGGAATTCGAGCGCCTGCTGACCGACGAGGAAAAGGCGCAGATCCAGTCCCTCGGCGGCCTGGACAAGCTGATCGAGGAGTTCAAGAAACGCCTCGAGGAACAGAAGGAGCGCCATGCCGGCGGTAACAAGTGGATCGGTACCGGCGGTACCAGTCCGTTCGGCTCCGGCGGCTTCAACCCGGAGGGCGTCCGCGTCGGCGACGCCGGCAAGCGCCAGGGCAAGGCGGCCAAGGTCTGGGACCAGCGCGAATACAAGAACCTCGACGACCAGGTCGAACTGGGTACGCGCAACATCAAGATCGCCCTGCGGCGCCTGCGCAAGTTCGCCCGTGAGGGCGCGGCGGAGGAGCTGGACATCGACGGCACCATCGACCACACCGCGAAGGACGCCGGGCTGCTCAACATCCAGATGCGCCCGGAGCGGCGCAACACGGTGAAGCTGTTGCTGCTGCTGGACATCGGCGGCTCGATGGACGCCCACGTCAAGGTCTGCGAGGAGCTGTTCTCGGCCTGCAAGACCGAGTTCAAGCACCTGGAGTATTTCTACTTCCACAACTTCATCTACGAGTCGGTGTGGAAGAACAACCTGCGCCGCAGCAGCGAACGCACCGCCACCTTCGACCTGCTGCACAAGTACGGTCCGGACTACAAGGTGGTGTTCGTCGGCGACGCGGCGATGGCGCCCTACGAAATCACCCAGGCCGGCGGCAGCGTCGAGCACTGGAACGAGGAAGCCGGTTACGTCTGGATGCAGCGCTTCATGGAGAAGTACAAGAAGCTCATCTGGATCAACCCCTATCCGAAGGACACCTGGAACTACACGGCGTCCACCGGCCTGGTCCGCGAACTGGTCAAGGAACAGATGTATCCGTTGACCCTGAGCGGCCTGGAGGAGGGTATGCGCTTCCTCTCGCGCGGTTGAGCCAACTGCCTGCGGGACCGGCGACAGGCGCGGCGGCACGCAACTTGCCTACCCTGTGTATCCCGTCCGCGCGGTAACAGCGCGGCGCGGCCACCGGTAACGATGGGCACGCCATGATCGATTCGACCTTCTCCCGCGCCACCTGGCTCAACTCGCTGCACATGTCGACCCTCACTCTCTCGCTGCTGGAGAAGGAAGGGTTCGCCCGCGAGCAACTGCTCGAAGGCAGTGGCATCACCCCCGCCGACCTGCTCGACCTGCGGCGCCTGATCAGCCCCTGGCAGGAGCAGCAGGTGTTCGCCAACGCCTGCCGGCTCAGCGACGAGCCGGCCCTCGGCCTGCGCCTGGGGCTGCGCACGCGGATTTCCGCCTACGGCCTGCTCGGCTACGCGCTGCTCTCCGCGCCGACCCTCGGCGAGGCGCTGCGCATCGGCCTCAGCTATCCGGTCTTGCTCGGCACCTACTTCCACCTGTCGCTGGAAGTCGCCGACGGCCGCGCCTGGCTGGTGGCCACCGGCTACGGCGAGGACGAGGCGCTGCGGCCATTCAACACCGAGCTTTGCCTGGGCTCGCTGAAGGTCACCTGCGCCGACCTGCTCGGCCAGCCGCTGCCCTTGCTGGAAGCGGCCTTCGACTATGCCGGCGACGAGGCGATGGCGCGGGCCTACGCCGAGGGTTTCGCCTGCGAGTTGCACTTCGAACGCGAGCGCAGCGCCATCGGCTTCGCCGCCGAATGGCTGGAGCGCCCGTTGCCGCTGGCCGACCCGGTGACCCACCGGGAGATGCTGGAACAGTGCCGGCGGCAGAACATCGACCTGGCCGCGCGCCGCGCCTGGCTGGACAAGGTCCGGGCGATCCTCGCCGAGCGCTTGCAGGACCCGCCCGGCCTGGAGGAACTGGCCAGGCGCCTGAACTGTTCGTCGCGCAGCCTGCGCCGGCACCTTCAGCAGCAGCGCACCAGCTACCAGCAATTGCTCGACGAGTTGCGCTTCGCCCGCGCCAAGGAGTTGTTGCAGAGCGGCGACATGCCGATCTACCGGATCGCCGAGGAACTCGGCTTCAGCGAGACCGCCAGCCTGCGCCATGCCTTCCAGCGCTGGAGCGGCCAGCCGCCGAGCCATTTCCGCGCCTGAGTGCTCGCTCAGGCGGAGGGGCTGGCGCCGCCGCCGTTCGCCCGCCACCTCGCCCAGGGTCTTTGTCGCGCCGTCGCCAATCCCGGCCATGAAGGCACGATCGAAGCGGAAGTCGGCGCCGCGCAGCTCGACGAGGAAGCGCCCTACGTCCTGGGTGTTGCGCTAGTCGCGGCACGCTGCGGTGTCGCGGGTGATGGTGTCGCCGTATCAGCCGAAGACCATCGGTGGTTCCTCTGCGCGCGCTGGAGTGGGCAGGCCAACGACGGCCCGCCCACGGGGCGTCAGGGCGCCGGGTCTTCGAT
>NZ_SCND01000270.1:0-8598 GCF_005503585.1 Pseudomonas sp. 2VD | reverse complement strand
GCGCCTGGACGGGCAGGTTCCCGGCCTCGCGGACGTCGAGGGCGCGGCGCGGCAGGTCGCAGCGCTGAGCATGCTCGGGGTCGCCGCCTCGAACAACTGGGCTATCGCGCCGCAACGCAGCCGCAGCGGCAAGAGCCTGATGGCCAACGACACCCACCTGCCGCTGAGCATGCCGTCGGTGTGGAACTACGTGCAGATCCGCTCGCCCAAGTACCAGGCCGCGGGCGTTTCCATCGCCGGTCTGCCGGGCGTGGTGGCGGGCTTCAACGGCAAGCTGGCCTGGGGCATGACCATGGTCCTGGGCGACAACCAGGATCTCTACCTGGAACAGTTGCGACGCCAGGGCAACCGGCTCTATTACCTGGCCGACGGCAAGTGGCAGCCAACCCGCGAACGCCAGGAAACCTTCTTCATCAAGGGCCAGCGGCCGATCCGCGAGGTCATCCACGAAACCCGCCATGGCCCGCTGCTCAACAGCGCCCTGGGCGAGCGCAAGAACATCCTCCAGCCGCTGCCGCTGAAGAGCGGCTACGGACTGGCCTACCGGAGCATCCAGCAGGAAGCCGACAAGACCCTGGACGGATTCTTCGACCTGTCGCGGGCCAAGACCATCGAGCAGGCCTTCGACGCCACCCGCGAGATTCGCGCGATGCCGCTGAACATCGTGTTCGCCGACGAAAAGCACATCGGCTGGCAGGTCACCGGACGCTATCCGAACCGCAAGGAGGGTCGCGGCCTGCTGCCCTCCCCTGGCTGGGACGGCCGCTACGACTGGGATGGCTATGCCGACCCGATCCTCCACCCCTCCGACCAGGACCCGCAGCAGGGCTGGCTGGGTACCGCCAACCACCGCACCGTGCAGCCCGGCTACGGCGCCCAGTTGTCCAATTCCTGGTACTACCCGGAGCGCGCCGAGCGCATCGCCCAGCTCGCCGGTGCCGGCAAGAGCCACGACACCCAGAGCATGATCCGCATGCAGTACGACCAGACCTCGCTGTTCGTCGCCAAGCTGCAAGCCATGTTCGACAATCCCGGCATGGCGGCGCCGCTGCGCCAGGCCATCGACGCCTTGCCGGAGGCGCAACGCAGCCGGGCGCGGGAGGCCTACGACCGGCTGATGGCGTTCGACGGCAAGCTGACAGCCAGCTCCAGCGACGCCGCGCTGTACGGCGCCTTCCTCCACGAGAGCGCCAGGCAGATATTCCTCGACGAGCTAGGACCGGAAGACGGCCCTGCCTGGAAAGCCTTCGTCGAGACCGCCAACCTCTCCTACTCGGCGCAAGCCGACCACCTGCTCGGGCGCGACGACAGTCCGTTCTGGGACGATACCCGCACTCCGCAGAAGGAGGACAAGCCGGCAATCCTCGCGCGCAGCCTCGCCGCCGCCGTGGAGTTCTGCGAACAGCGACTGGGGAGCGAGCGCAAGGCCTGGCAATGGGGCAAGCTGCACACCTACGAATGGCGGAGCGACAGCTCGAAAATGGCCCCCTACCTGGGCGCCGGCGAGCGCGCCGGACTCGGCGCGATCAAGGGCTATCTCGATCGCGGGCCCTATCCGGCCGGCGGCGACCACACCACGCTGGACGTATCGGCCTACGGCTGGGGCCAGGACTTCGACACTTGGCTGATCCCGGCGATGCGGCTAATCGTCGACTTCGGCCAGAGCGAACCGATGATCGGCGTGAACAGCAGCGGCCAATCCGGCAATCCGGCCAGCCCGCACTACGCCGACGGTATCGACGCCTGGCGCAAGGGGCGCTACGTCAGCTTCCCGTTCCAGCCACAGAACCTCGATCGCGTATACGGCAACAAGCGGCTGACGCTCACTCCCGCTCGCTGAACGGACGGCGCGGAACTTTCCTCCGCGCCGTGGCTCTGAACAGCCGACTTACTCCATGATCATCTTCAGGGCGTCCTTCCGGACGCCCTTCTTTTATCCCCCTCCCGGAAAGCCTCCGTTTTCTCGAAAGCCCGGGCACGGGATCGAACTGATCTCACTCCTCTCCGGCCTCTTCCACGGGCGCCACCAGCGCCCGGTCCAGCCAGTCCGTCGGCAGGCTCTTGCTGGCGCGGGCACCGAGCAGCTTGAGTTGCTCGCTGCGACTGATCAGGTTGCCACGTCCCTCGGTGAGCTTGTTGCGCGCCGCGGCATAGGCCTTGTCCAGTTGCTGCAGGCGCGAACCGACCTCATCGAGGTCCTGGACGAAGAGCACGAACTTGTCATACAGCGAACCGGCACGTTCGGCGATTTCCCGCGCATTCTGGTTCTGCCGCTCCTGGCGCCAGAGGCTGTCGATTACCCGCAGGGTGGCCAGCAGGGTGGTCGGGCTGACGATCACGATATTCTGCGCGAAGGCGTCCTGGAACAGGTTCGGCTCGGCCTGCAGGGCCGTCGAGAAAGCCGCCTCGATCGGCATGAACAGCAGGACGAAGTCGAGGCTGTGCAACCCTTCCAGGCGTCGATAGTCCTTGCCGGAGAGGCCTTTCACATGGTTGCGCAACGACGTTACGTGCTGCTTCAGCGCCTGCTGGCGCAGCAGATCGTCGTCAGCGGCGATGTACTGCTGGTAGGCCGTGAGACTGACCTTGGCATCCACCACCACCTGCTTGTCGCCGGGCAGGCGGATCAGCACGTCCGGCTGGAAGCGTTCGCCCTCGGCGCCCTTCAGGCTGACCTGGGTCTCGTATTCCCGGCCTTTTTCCAGGCCTGCATGCTCGAGCACCCGCTCCAGCACCAGTTCGCCCCAGTTGCCCTGGGTCTTCTGGCCCTTGAGCGCGCGGGTCAGGTTGGTCGCTTCCTCGCCCAGGCGCAGGTTGAGCTGCTGCAGACGCTCCAGTTCCTTGCTCAGGGAGAAACGCTCGCGCGCTTCCTGCTGGTAGCTTTCCTCCACCCGCTTCTCGAACGCCTGGATGCGCTCCTTGAGCGGATCGAGCATCTGCCCCAGGCGCTGCTGGCTGGTTTCGGCGAAACGCTGTTCGCGTTCGTCGAAGATCTTTCCCGCCAGTTCGGCGAACTGTGCCCGCAACTCGTCGCGGGCCGACTGCAGGTCGGTCAGGCGCTGCTGGTGGCTTTCCTGCTGCTCGCGCAGTTCCGCAGCCAGCGCAGCCCGTTCGGAAGCCAGGCGACGCAATTCCTCTTCCCGGCCCTGGCGCTCGCTGGCCCAACGTGCCTCCGCCTGGGACGCCCGTTGCCGCTCCTCCCCCATCAACTCGGCTTCCCGACGCAGCGCGGCGACCTCGCCGGCGAGCCTGGCATGGCGCTCGCCGAGTTGCTGGTAAGCCTCCCTGCTGGTCTCCAACTGCGCATTCAGCCCGTCCTGGGCCAGTTGCGCGGTCGCCAGTCGCTCGCCGAGCAAGGCTATCTCGCGCTCCGCCAGGCTGGCCCTTCTCTGTAGCTGCCATGCCAGGCCGGCCAGGGGAATCGCGGCAGCCAGCAGGCCAAGCAACAGGTTCGGTAGATCGACGGGCATGGGGCACTCCAGCGGAAAACGACGCAACACCCGCCTGGCAGGCGCGCGTGCAGCGGATTCTAGGTTCTTGGGAAAAGACCGTCGAGCGAATAGCGCCGCGCCGAACGAGCACTCCGCTTCCGAGCTGTGCGTAACCCCATGCGCAGGACATTTCAGATACTTCCGTAACGGAAGCCATCGCCCTGCGCCCTTCGCCGCCGGGACATTTCTGCTTCCACGGCATTTTTGTCGCGGCTACAGGGCTTGCCTTGGAGCGTGCGATGTGCTGTCGAGCAAGCGCTTGGGAAATCCACAGATCCTGTGGATAACCCAGTGGAAAAGCCCCTAAAAAACTGCCGAACCCCCGATGGAGTGGGGCTATGGGACAGATTGACGATTTTTTCACCAACTATTTTTATCGTTATTTTTCAATAAGTTACGTTTCAAACATGAAAAATCAAGCGTTTAGAGCCTAACGCTCTCAACCCTTGACAAGCTGCTTTCCATTTGTGCACAAATTTTCGCCGAAGCCTCTTGCCGCCCCATTGCAGGGCAATGCCGTTCGAAATCCCCAGCCACTCTTTCCCTCGGGGCATGCAGGCCAGCCCCGCCCAACCAGCAGGTTGCGGCCTCCAGACGGCGAGCCCGGATCGCTGACAACCGTGCGACCCTCCACTCACGCCGGATGCGGCAACTTTCCGTCCACCAGGAACAGCTCCCAGGAGAAGATTTTCGGCGACCCCGGCACATGCGCCGGCTTGAAGGCCACGTAACCGGCCGTGGTTTCGCACAGCCAGGGCGTCAGGTTGCGAGGACGCTTTTCGGTGAAGGCCGCGGGCGTGAACAGGGCGACATTGCAGCCGCGCTCCGGGCAACGCGCCGAACGGTATTCGAATGCCTGCACCCCGGCGCTGCGTATGGCACTCCCCAGTTCCTGGGGAGCGCGGTAGTCGGCGATGTCGGTCAGCGCAGCCTCGTGATCGGAGAAAGGCGGCGCCTGCAGACGGATTCCCCGCTCCACCTTCCAGCCCGCCTCGAACGAAGCGTGCTCGGACAGAATCCTCCCGCTCGGTGGCGGCACCGCCATGCCACTCCACAGGACACAACGGTAATACGCGCTTTCGGCCATGGCCGTTTGCAGCTTCAACGCGGCGTAGAACAGGCTTGGCTCGTGACGACGGCCAAACCGCGACCCCCAACGCAAGGGCGGATAACGGAACGGGGTCTTCAACAGGTAATGCAATGGCTCGGCATCCGCCGGCACCGGCGGCTTGCTCGACTCGAGCAGTTCCTCGAGCAACGCCTGTTCTTCCAGGGTGTCGACCAATTGCAGGGTCGCCACCTGCTCCTGGCTCTCCACCAACCGCACCAGCCGCCCCTGGAGCGGTCGGACATGCCGCTCACCCTTGCACTGTCGCCAGATCTCGCTCACCTTCCGCCCCTCGCTTCCTGTGGTGTCGGATGCCAGCGTAGCGGCACCGCAGTCTCCATTCAGCCAGGCGTGTCGCCTCTGGCTGCCAGCCTTTTCCGTGACAGGCGTAGGCCCCCGTACAGGCGCGCCGGGCATCAGACCTTGCCGCGGATCGCATCGAGGTATTCCAGCACATGAACCAGGCCCTGCACCTGTCCCATCAGTGCCAGCGGCTCGCCCGCCAGGTGATGGTTGGGAGTGCGCAGGAAGTGGCGCATGTCCTCCTGCTGCCCGCCGAACAGGGCATACAGTGCGCGATAGACCCGCACCAGCAGCAGAGCCAGCTCGCCGGTCTTGCTGTCCACCCGCAGGCCCTGGGTCTTCCAGCGGCTGATGGCGCTGCGATCGACGCCGACGATGCCGGCCAGTTCGAGCTGCGTCAGCCCCAATTGCTCGCGCGCGGCCAGGACGGCCTTGGCCAGGACAGCATCGGCGCTGGGACGTTCCTTGATGAGAGCGCTCATGACGACCTCCTCATGTGTGTTTACAACAAACTATCATTATTTTGCTGAAAACACACCTTGATTCGGTCGAACCTAGAGAACCACGCGCAAGCATTGACCGGCGTGATAGAGAGAAAAACCCATCTCGTAGGCGCAACTGCGCAGCCTGGCCGCGGGGACGGGCTTCATGTCACTGAACGGCAACGGCAATGTCGCTCGCTCGCCGCTCAGCAGGTAGTCGGCGAACGCCTTGCCCACTACCGTACCGGTGGTCACGCCGCGTCCGTTGTAGCCGGTCACCGCCAGCAAGCCTTGCGCAGGCTCGAACAGGCGCATCAGATGATCGGGGGTGAAGGCGATGCAACCCGTCCAGCTGTACTCCCAGTTGACCTGGCCCAGGTCGGGAAAGTAATGGCTCTGGATTCGATCGGCCCATTGCCGCAGGAACCAGGCGGGCTTGTTCGCGCCATTGCCGAGGCTTCCCAGCAACAGGCGGCCCTGGGCATCGCGACGGATGCTGCTGAGCACCGTCCTGGTGTCCCAGGAACCCTGGCCGTGAGGCAGGATGCGCTCGGCCGCGGCGCCGTGCAGCGGCGCCGAAGCCACCTGGTAGTAGTAGCCGGGAAAGAAGTGCCGCCTCAGGTTGGTCCACTCGCCCTCGGTATAGGCGTTGGAGGCGATCACCACCTGTTCCGCCAGTACCGCCCCCGCGGCGCTGCGCACCGCCCACAGCGCGCCCTGCCGCTCCAGGGCGAGCACCGGCGAGCGCTGGTACAGTTGCCCGCCCCGCTGTACGACGGCGGTGGCCAGTCCGCGCGAATAGGCCATGGGATTGAGAGTGCCGGCGCGTCGGTCGAGCAACGCCGCGCTGATTCGCCGGGTGCCGCAGGCCTCGTGGCAAGCCGCGCCGGTCAGCAACTCCAGCGGAGCGCCGCGGCGCGTCCACTGCGCGTGACGGCGTTGCAGATCGGCCACGCCGCTGGCGTTGTGCGACATGTGCAGGGTGCCCTCGCGGCGCAACTGGCAATCGATGCCGAGGCGTTCGATGGTCTCCATCACCAGCGCCGGCGCCCGCCCCAGCACGGCGTTGAGCTTTTCTCCCTGCTCGGCGCCGAGGGTGGCGACCACCTCGTCCGGGGGAATCCAGGTGCCGGCGTTGATCAATCCGACATTACGTCCCGACCCGCCGTGGCCGACCTCGTACGCTTCCAGCACGCACACCGAACGGCCGGCCTCCAGCAGGTGGAGCGCCGCCGAAAGCCCGGTGAAACCGGCGCCGATCACACATACGTCGGCGCGCTGCTCGCCGTTCAGGCTCGCCGCTCCGGACAGGCGAGGCGTAACCACTTCCCACAGACACCGTTGCTGCAAACCGCCCATGCGCGACTCCGCTGCCAGCCTCATTGCCATGCGGCGGGAGCCCGCCGCGCCCCGTTCAATCGAAGGTGATGCCCTGTGCCAGCGGCAGCTCGCGGGAATAGTTGACGGTGTTGGTCTGCCGTCGCATGTAGGCCTTCCAGGCGTCCGAGCCGGACTCGCGACCGCCGCCGGTCTCTTTCTCGCCGCCGAACGCCCCGCCGATTTCCGCCCCGCTGGTGCCGATGTTGACGTTGGCGATCCCGCAGTCACTGCCCGCCGCGCCCTGGAACAGTTCCGCCTCGCGCAGGTCGGTGGTGAAGATGCACGACGACAGTCCCTGGGGAACCTCGTTGTTCAGGCGCAGGGCCTCGTCGAAATCGCGGTAGCCGACCACGTACAGGATCGGTGCGAAGGTCTCCGTGCGCACCACTTCGGTCTGTCCCGGCATCTCGACGATGGCCGGCGACACGTAGTAGGCATCCGGATAGCGCTCCTGCAATTGCCGCTCGCCGCCGAACACTCGTCCCCCCTGCTCGCGGGCTCGCGCCAGGGCGTCCTGCATGGCCAGGTAGCTGCGTTCGTCGATCAGCGGCCCGACCAGGTTGCCCTCCAGCGGATGACCGATACGGACCCTGGAATAGGCTGCCTTGAGGCGCTCGACTATCTCGTCCTTCACCGACTCATGGGCAATCAACCGGCGCAAGGTGGTGCAGCGCTGCCCGGCGGTGCCCACAGCGCCGAACAGGATGCCGCGCACCGCCAGGTCGAGGTCGGCGCTTGGCGCCAGGATCATCGCGTTGTTGCCGCCCAGTTCGAGGATGCAGCGAGCGAAACGCGCCGCCACCCGCGGCGCCACTTCGCGCCCCATGCGAGTGCTGCCGGTGGCGCTGACCAGGGCGACGCGACGGTCGTCCACCAGCGCTTCGCCGGCCTCGCGGTCACCGATCAGCAATTGGCTCAGGTGCGCCGGCGCATCGCCGCCGAAGGCCCGCGCGGCACGCTCGAACAGTGCCTGGCAGGCCAGTGCGGTGAGGGGGGTCTTCTCCGAAGGCTTCCAGACCACGGAATTACCGCAGACCAGCGCCAGCGCGGTATTCCACGACCACACCGCGACTGGGAAGTTGAACGCGCTGATCACGCCTACCACGCCCAGCGGGTGCCAGGTCTCGCGCATGTGGTGGCCGGGACGCTCGGATGCGATGGTAAGACCGTACAACTGGCGCGAGAGGCCCACCGCGAAGTCGCAGATATCGATCATTTCCTGGACTTCGCCGAGGCCTTCCTGGGTGATCTTGCCCGCCTCCCAGGACACCAGTTCGCCGAGTTCGGCCTTGTGCCGACGCAATTCCTCGCCGAACAGCCGCACCAGTTCACCACGGCGCGGCGCCGGCACCTGGCGCCAGGCGCGGAACGCCTGTTCGGCGCGCTCGACCTTGGCGGCAACGGCGGCGCGCCCCTCCAGTCGCACCGCAGCCAGGCGACTGCCGTCGATGGGGGTATGCACGGCAAGCTCGCCATCGCGAAAAGCATTGGGGTCGAGGCCGAGACTGCGCAGCAATCCGTCGATCATGTGAGGTTCTCCTGGCTGTTCGTTTCCGCTCGTTTTAGTCGGTTTGCCCGGTAGCGACAAACGACCTTTATTCGCCACGTCATTCCGAGTTTTCATACTGGCTCCGAGCTGTCGCGATCCGCCGTCTTTCCCGTACCATGCACGCCTTCGCCGGCCAGCCCCCGCCTACCCGATATGGACAAGAAACAGCTGTTGCGCCTGATCACGGAAAAGCTCGCCGCGGACCTGGAAATCGCCGTCCGCGCCGCGCAGACCGCCCATGAGACGGCAACCCACGAAGAGAACGTCGCCGAGAACAAGTACGAC
>NZ_SCND01000026.1:0-30746 GCF_005503585.1 Pseudomonas sp. 2VD | reverse complement strand
GTCCCTTCGTTCTTGTTCTCTAGGCAGGGAGGCGCCCGGCGAGCGCCGGGCGCTTGGACTCAGGCTTCGATCCGGCGCGGAGCCATGAAGTACAGCCAGGTCAGGGCGATGAAGTACATCGCCGGGATCATGGTGAAGAGCACCGCGTAGTTGTTGTTCGTCGCGGTCAGTACGCCGCCGACGATCTGGGTCATGAACATCCCGCCCAGCGCCGCGCACATGCCGCCGAAGCCGAACACCGTGCTCATCAGGTGCTTGGGCGTGTAGTCCATCACCAGGCTCCAGATGTTCGCCGTCCACGCCTGGTGCGCGCCGACCGCCAGGGCGATGGCCAGCACGGCGATCCACAGGCCGCTGGCGTTGGCGGCGAACACCACGCCGACGATGGTGCAGGCGAACAGCAGCATCGATAGCAGGCGCGCGCGGATCGCCGGCATGCCGCGGCCGATCAGCCAGGACGAAAGGATGCCGCCGCCGACGCTGCCGAAGTCGGCGGTCAACCAGATCAGGATCAGCGGGATGCCCATCTGCGTCACGCTGATGCCCAGGCCGTACTGCTGGTTGAGGAACGGCGGCAGCCAGTAGAGGTAGAACCAGAACACCGGCGCGGTGATCGAGTAGGCCAGGGCGAAGGCCCAGGTGCCGCGGCGGCGGAGAATCTGCGAGAAGGGCACGCGGGTGGCGGGCGGCTCCTCCTGCTGCTGGATGTATTCCAGCTCGCTCTGCTTCACCCGCGGATGCTCCTCGGGGTTGTAGTAGTTGCGCCACCAGAACACCAGCCAGACCAGGCCCAGCGCCGACATGCAGAGGAACGCCGCCTGCCAGCCCCAGACGCCGAGGATCAGCGGCAACAGGGCCGGGGTGACCATCGCGCCGACATTGGTGCCGGCGTTGAAGATGCCGGTGGCCACCGCCCGTTCCCCGGCGGGGAACCACAGGCGGGTGGTCTTCACGCAGGCCGGGTAGTTGGCCGCCTCGGTCAGGCCGAGGATGAAGCGACAGACCATGAAGCCCGCCGCCGAGGTCGCCAGGCCGTGGGCGCCGGTGGCCAGGCTCCAGAGCAGCACGGCGAGGAAGAACGCGCGCTTGACCCCGACCTTGTCGATGAAGCGGCCCTGGAGGATGAAGCCGATGGCGTAGCCGACCTGGAACCAGAAGTTGATGTTGGCGTAGTCCATCGCCGTCCAGCTCATCTTCTCGGCCAGGATCGGCTGCATCACGCCGAGGGCGGCGCGATCGATGTAGTTCAGGGTGGTGGCGAAGAACACCAGGGCGAGCATGCCCCAGCGCGTCCGGCCGACGGCGAAGGCGTTGCGGATCCTGCCGCCGCGGGATTCCCGCGGGGCGTCGGCGGCGAGCAGTCGAGAGCTGGAAGAGTGGATCATTGACGGGGCCATCCTTTCGGCGGCCGGCGCCTGGGCGCCCGGCCTGGATTTGTCGTTCTGGGTTGCACGCAGGCGGGCCAGGGGCCGCGCCGGTGTCAGCGGGCCAGGGGCGGTCGGGCCGGGCGAGCGGCGAGCGGACGGGATGGAGGGCGGACGGAGAGGTCGGCGATGGACATGAGCGGGTACCCGATTCTTGAAATTGTTATGTCGCGTGGGTTGCGCAGGTGCCCGGGGAAGAAGCGCGGAGCGCTTCCGGCAGATCGGGACGGCCTGCACGGGTGGCTGCGATGGTGCGCGATTGGTCGAAAAAGCGTCAATTCGATAATCGTGCTTCCGTTCGATATTCGAACGGAATACTAACCAGTTCGTACATTTTGCGTTGCCCGTCAGTTGGCGCAAACCAATAATCGGCTTGCCGGGCGAGCGGTCTCAGCGACCCGAAGTGGCTTCCCGGCGCATCCCGCGCGGGCTATCCGCGCCTCCGCCGTTCCGCCGCCGGCCCTCGCGCGGCGCCAGGCGCCGTAGGGCGCATTGAGGAGTCGAAGCATGCAGCGTTCGATCGCCACCGTATCCCTGAGCGGCACCCTGCCGGAAAAGCTCGAGGCCATCGCCGCCGCCGGTTTCGACGGGGTGGAAATCTTCGAGAACGACCTGCTTCATTACGACGGCAGCCCGCGCGACGTACGCCGGCTGTGTGCCGACCTGGGCCTGGAGATCCTGCTGTTCCAGCCGTTCCGCGACTTCGAGGGCTGCCGCCGAGAACGCCTGGGGCGAAACCTGGAGCGCGCCGAACGCAAGTTCGACCTGATGCAGGAACTCGGCACCGACCTAATGCTGGTGTGCAGCAACGTCGCTGCCGATGCCCTCGGCGAACCGGCGCTGCTGGCCGATGACCTCCGGCTGCTGGCCGAGCGCGCCGCCGTCCGCGGCCTGCGCATCGGCTACGAGGCGCTGGCCTGGGGGCGCCAGGTGAACACCTGGGAGCAGGCCTGGGACCTGGTGCGGCGGGCCGACCAGGCTAACCTCGGGCTGATCCTCGACAGCTTCCATACCCTTTCGCTGGACGGCGATCCGCGCGGCATCGCCGATCTTCCGGGGGAAAAGATCTTCTTCGTGCAAGTGGCCGACGCGCCCTTGCTGGCAATGGACGTGCTGGAATGGAGCCGGCACTTCCGCTGCTTCCCGGGTCAGGGCGGCTTCGACCTGGCAGGCTTCCTCGCGCCGGTCGTCGCGTCCGGCTATCGCGGTCCGCTGTCGCTGGAGGTCTTCAACGACGGCTTCCGCGCCGCGCCGACCCGCGCCAACGCCGTCGACGGCTTGCGCTCGCTGCTCTACCTCGAGGAGAAGACCCGCGAGCGCCTGCAACGCCAGACGCCGCACGTGGCGGTGGACGAGCTGTTCGCGCCGCCGCCGGCGAGCCTCTGCGACGGCATCGAGTTCCTCGAGTTCGCCGTCGACGAGACGCTCGGCGCGCGCCTTGGCCAGTGGTTGCAGCGACTGGGCTTCGCCAGGGCCGGCGAGCACCGTTCGAAGAATGTCAGCCTGTTGCGCCAGGGCGAGATCAACCTGGTACTGAACGCCGAGCCCTATTCCTTCGCCCACGGTTTCTTCGAGGCCCACGGACCGTCCTTGTGCGCCACCGCGCTGCGCGTGCGTGACGCCGGCCAGGCGCTGGGGCGCGCTCGTGCGTACGGAGGCCAGCCGTACCTCGGACTGCTCGGCCCCAACGAGCGGGAAATCCCGGCGGTGCGCGCCCTCGACGGCAGCCTGCTGTATCTGGTCGAGCGGCACACCGAGGGCCGCAGCATCTACGACAGCGACTTCGTGACGAACGACGCCGACACCTCCGGCCTCGGCCTGCGACGCGTCGACCACGTGGCCCTGGCGCTGCCCGCCGAAGGCCTGGACAGCTGGGTGCTGTTCTACAAGAGCCTGTTCGACTTCGGCGCCGATGACGAGGTGGTGCTGCCCGACCCCTATGGCCTGGTCACCAGCCGTGCCGTGCGTAGCCCCTGCGGCAGCGTGCGCCTGCCGCTGAACATTTCCGAGGACCGCAACACCGCCATCGCCCGATCGCTGTCCAGCTATCGCGGTTCCGGCGTGCACCACATCGCCTTCGATTGCGCCGACATCTTCGCCGCCGTGGCCCAGGCCAAGGAGGCCGGGGTCGCGCTGCTGGAAATCCCGCTGAACTATTACGACGACCTCGCCGCGCGCTTCGACTTCGACGACGAGTTCCTCAGCGAACTGGCCTACTACAACGTTCTCTACGACCGCGACGCCCAGGGCGGCGAGCTGTTCCATGTGTTCACCGAGCCGTTCGAGGAACGCTTCTTCTTCGAGATCCTCCAGCGCCGCCACGGCTACGCCGGCTACGGCGCGGCCAACGTGCCGGTGCGCCTGGCGGCGATGGCGCAAGCGCGGCGGGGTGTGCGCCGGGTCAAGCTGTGAGAATTGTCGGGGCTCCGGCAGGTGCTCTTCCTACAGCCGGGCGGGCCCCGCATAATCGGCCGCAATTCCCGCCGGCCACGAGTGAGTCACCGATGTCCAAGCCTGATCCCGCCGTCGTGGAGGAATCCGCTCCGCGCGGCAAGGGACGCAAGAACAATCCCGAGAAGACCCGCCAGGACATCCTCCGCGCCGCCATCGACGAGTTCGTCGCCCAGGGCCTCTCGGGTGCGCGGGTCGACGCCATCGCCGAGCGCACGCATACCTCGAAGCGGATGATCTATTACTACTTCGGCAGCAAGGAGCAGCTTTACCAGGCCGTGCTGGAGAAGCTCTACAGCGACATCCGCGGTATCGAGGGCACCCTACGGCTGGGCGCGCTGCCGCCGGCCAAGGCGATGGAGAAGCTGGTGGAGTTCAGCTTCGACTACCACGACCGGCACGTGGATTTCGTGCGCATCATCAGCATCGAGAACATCCACAAGGGCGAGCACATCGCCAGCAGCGAGCTGGTGCAGAGCGTCAACAGCTCGATCGTCCAGAGCATCGCCGAGATTCTCCGCCGCGGCGAAGCGGAAGGGGTGTTCCGCGCCGGGCTGGAGGCGCTCGACGTGCACATGCTGATCAGTTCGTTCTGCTTCTACCGGGTGTCCAATCGCTACACCGTGTCGCGGATCTTCCGCACCGACCTGCACGACGCCGAGGTTCGCCAGCGGCATCGGCGGATGATCGGCGAGGCGGTATTGCGCTACATCCGTGCCTGACTGCCGTCCCCTCTCCCCTTGGCGGGAGAGGGGGGCCATTCAGTCGCCCAGGCTGGCGAAGTGCGCCTGCATGCGCGCGGCGTCAGCCTCTACTCCGCTGAACAGTTCGAATGCCTTCACCGCCTGGAACACCGCCATGGTGCCGCCGTCCAGTGTGCGGCAGCCGAGGGCGCGGGCCTGGCGCAGCAGCTCGGTTTCCAGCGGAAAGTAGATCACCTCGGCGACCCACAGGTCGGCGCGCAACAGTTCCGCCGGCACCGGCATGCCGGGCAGCTTGGCCATGCCCACCGGGGTGGTGTTGACCAATCCCTGGGCGTCGCCCAGGGCGCCGGCCAGGTCGCTGCCGGCGAGCGCTCGTGGCGCGCCGAAGTGCTGGTTGAGGTTGTCCGCGAGGGCCTGGGCCCGCGCCGGGTCGACGTCGAACAGGACCAGCCGCTCGACGCCCTCGGCGAGCAGCGCGTGGGCCACTGCCGCGCCGGCGCCGCCCGCGCCCATCTGCACCACGCGCTGGCGCGGCGCGTCGGCCAGGCCGCGCCGAAAGCCCTCGGCGAAGCCCAGGCAGTCGGTGTTGTGGCCGATGCGCCGGCCATCGCGCAGCACCACGGTGTTCACCGCGCCGATGCCGCGCGCCTCGGCGGAGAGTTCGTCGAGCAGGGGGATGATCGCCTGCTTGCAGGGGAAGGTGACGTTCAGCCCGGTGAAGCCGAGGTCGCTGGCGGCGGCGAGCAGGAACTCCAGGTCGTCCGCCGACTTGCCCAGCGGGTCGAGATCGATCAGCCGGTACAGATAGCGGATGCCCTGGGCGTCGCCCTCGCGCTCGTGCAGGGCAGGGGTCCGCGACGCCTGGATGCCGGCACCGATCAGGCCGGCGAGAACCGATCGCGGCGCGCTCATGCGGCCGCCTCGAAACGCTCGGCGAAATGTTCCAGGGCCAGGCGGTAGCCGAGGCTGCCGAATCCGCAGATCACCCCCAGCGCCACCGGCGAGACGTAGGAGTGGTGGCGGAACGCTTCGCGCTGGTGGACGTTGGACAGGTGCACTTCGACCACCGGCAGTTCCACCGCGGCCAGGGCGTCGCGCAGCGCCACCGAGGTGTGGGTCCAGGCGGCGGGGTTGATGACGATGCCGGCGACCCGGCCGCGGGCCTGGTGGATCCAGTCGAGCAGTTGGCCTTCCTGGTTGGTCTGGCGGAAGTCCACGGCGAAGCCGCGCGTCTCGGCGAAGGCCGCGCATTCGGCGGCGATTTCGCCCAGGGTCCGCCGGCCGTAGGTCTGCGGCTCGCGGGTGCCGAGCAGATTCAGGTTGGGGCCGTTCAGGACCAATACCGTGCGCGTCATGGCGCAGCCTCCACAGCAATGATGTCATCGATGCCGGGAAAATGTACCGAACGGTTACTTTTGTAAACCGGACGCCGTCGCCAACGGGACGAAAGCGTTCGATTATCGGCGTCCGCTCACTCGCCTGCCGCCGGTTGCGTCGCGCCGCGGCCGCGCAGGGTCATGTCGGGCAGTGCCGAGGCCACCGCCAGGCCGAGCAGCGCCACCGCCGCGTTGACCAGGAAGAGCACCTTGAAGGCATCCGCGAGGACATGCTGGAGGATCACCCGGGCCGGCCCGCTGGCGGCGTCCAGGCTGCTCAGCAGGGCGCTCTCGGAAAAGCCCTGGTCGAGCCCGCCGCCGATCCGCAGGTGCTTGAGCAGGGCTAGCAGGATCGCCGACATCAGCGCCACCCCGACCGCCCCGCCGAGGGAGCGGAACAGCGTCGCGTTGCTGGTGGCGACGCCGATGTGGCGTTGCTCCACGGCGTTCTGCGCGGCCACCAGGCTGGTCGGGAACTGGGTACCGATGGCGATCCCGGTGAGCAGCATGCACAGCCCGGACAGCCAGTGGTCGCCGACCGGGACCAGGGCCAGGCCGGCGATGCCGCAGGGCAACAGGACGGCGCCGAGCAGGATCAGCGGCTTGTAGCGTCCCAGGCTGGCGGTCAGCCGCCCGCAGCAGTACGCGCCCAGCGGCAGGCCCATGACCAGCGGCAGCAAATGCAGCGCGGCGCTGTCGGCGCCGGCGCCGGTAACGCTCTGGTAGCGCAGCGGCACCAGCACGGTCAGCGAGATGGCCTGGAAGCTGGCGAAGAACGCAACCAGCCAACTGAGGGTGGCGGCGCGGACGGCGAACAGTTGCATCGGCACCAGCGGTTCGCGGAAGCGCCGCTCCTGGGCGACGAACAGCAGCAGGGCGAGCGCCGCCAGGGCGAACAGGCCGAGCAGCGCCGGGTCGCTCCAGGCTGCGCCCTGGCCGATCTGGGTGATGGCCAGGAGCAGCGCGGTGAGGCCCACCACCATCAGCACGATGCCCAGGTAGTCGATCACCGGTTGCCGGCGCGGCACCGGCAGGCCGACCAGGGTCCGCCGCGAGATGGCCAGCGCGAGAAGGCCGATCGGCAGGTTGATCCAGAACACCCAGCGCCACGACAGGTACTCGGTGAGCAGGCCGCCGAGCACCGGGCCGGCGACGCTGGCGATGGCGTACATGCTGCTGAAGTAACCCTGGTAGCGGCCGCGCTCGCGCGGCGGGACGATGTCGCCGATGATCGCCTGGCTCACCGCCATCAGCCCGCCCGCGCCGACCCCTTGCAGCACTCGCGCCAGCACCAGTTGGCCCATGCTCTGCGCGAGCCCGCAAAGCAGCGAGGCGGCGGTGAACACGACGATGGCGAAGAGCATCAGACGGCGGCGGCCGTAGAGGTCGCCGAGCTTGCCGTAGATCGGCATCGATACGGTCATCGCCACCATGTAGGCCGAGATCACCCAGGCCAGCAGGTCGAGGTCGGCGAAGTCGGCCGAGATCGCCGGCAGGGAGACGGCGACGATGGTCTGGTCGAGGGCGCTGAGGAAGATCGACAGCATCAGGCCGGCGAGGACGGTACGGACGGCGGGCGGGTTCTGGGCGAGATCGGACAAGACGGCACCTGGGGCGGACGGAACGCGAAGGCAGCGGGCATCATACTGCGCCTGGGGTAGGACAGGTGCCGGGGAATATCGATCCGAGGGTCGTCTTTCGTCGATATTCGCCTGCGCCAACGTTGCGTCCCGCCTTGGGAACGGTGCCCCGGCGTTGCGCCGGGGTGGCGCGGCCTACTCGATTTCCTCGTAGGGCAGGCCGACATAGTTCTCGGCGATGGTCGCCAGGCCCGCCTCGGAGCCCAGGTAGTACTCCAGTTCGGTCTGCTGGATGCGCTGGCTGAACGCGTCGGTGTCGGGGAAGCGATGCAGCACCGAAGTCATCCACCAGGAGAAGCGTTCGGCCTTCCAGATCCGCCGCAGGCAGATTGCCGAGTAGCGTTCCAGCAGTTCGCCCCGCCCTTCGCGGTAGGCCTTCAGCAGCAGCCGGTAGAGCGTGCTGACGTCGCTGGCCGCCAGGTTCAGTCCCTTGGCGCCGGTGGGCGGCACGATGTGCGCGGCGTCGCCGGCGAGGAACAGCCGGCCATGCTGCATCGGCTCGACCACGAAGCTGCGCAGCGGCGCGATGCTCTTCTCCAGCGAAGGACCGGTCACCAGTTTCTCCGCCACCTCGGCCGGGAGGCGCGCTTTCAGTTCCGTCCAGAAGCGCTCGTCGGACCAGTCCTCGACCTTCTCTGTCAATGGCACCTGTACGTAGTAGCGGCTGCGGGTCGCCGAACGCTGGCTGCACAGGGCGAAGCCGCGCGGATGGTTGGCGTAGATCAGTTCGTGGCTGACCGGCGGGGTGTCGGCGAGCAGGCCGAGCCAGCCGAACGGATAGACCCGCTCGAAGACCTTCAGCCGTTCCGCCGGGATCGATTGCCGCGAGATGCCGTGGAAGCCATCGCAGCCGGCGATGTAGTCGCAATCCAGGCGCAGCCGTTCGCCGTCGCGTTCGAAGGTCACGTAGGGGCGCTCACCTTGCAGGTCGTGCAGGCGCACCTCGGCGGCCTGGTAGACGGTAGTGGCGCCGCAGGCTTCGCGGGCTTCCATGAGGTCGCGGGTGACCTCGGTCTGGCCGTAGACCGTCACCGTCTTGCCGCCGCTCAGGCGCTTCAGGTCGATGCGCCGGCGCTGCCCGGCGAAGGCGATCTCCACGCCTTCGTGGACCAGCCCGTCGCGCGCCATGCGCCGGTCGACGCCGGCCTCGCGCAGCAGGTCGACCATACCCTGTTCCAGCACGCCGGCGCGGATGCGGCCGAGCACGTAGTCCGGGGTCTGGCGTTCGAGGATCACGTTGTCGATGCCGGCCTTGTGCAGCAACTGGCCGAGCAGGAGGCCGGACGGACCGGCGCCGATGATGGCGACTTGAGTCTTCATTGCGGATAGCCCTCTCGCTGTTATGGCTGGCCGGCGGCGCATGCGCCGGCGCTGATCTTGTCTGGAGGTGGCTGTATTTTTGTTTGCCGTGGGGTGCTATAGAAGGCAAATTGCCGATCTATTTCTGGACTTTTATAAACTCTGTTCGGCAATCGGCCATTTCGCTCGGAGGGCTCGATGACGGATTCCACCCGCGACGTCCCGGTGTTCAAGCTCTACGGCGC
Source organism: Pseudomonas sp. 2VD (assembly GCF_005503585.1). Taxonomy (NCBI): domain Bacteria; kingdom Pseudomonadati; phylum Pseudomonadota; class Gammaproteobacteria; order Pseudomonadales; family Pseudomonadaceae; genus Pseudomonas; species Pseudomonas sp. 2VD. The sequence continues at coordinate 21,607 of NZ_SCND01000026.1, read as the reverse complement.
GCCCCTCGAATGGCCGACCCCGGACCTGCTGCACTGCGAGTCGATCCCCGCCCGCAGTCGCCTGCACGACTGGGAGATCAAGCCGCACCGGCACGCCGATCTCGCTCAGTTGCTCTACGTGCGCAAGGGCTGGGCGCAGCTCCAGGTCGAGGGCGAGCCGACTCGCGTCGAGCAGCCTTCCATCCAGTTCGTACCGCCGTTGTGCATCCATGGCTTCCAGTTCTCCGAGCGCATCGACGGCTACGTACTGACGCTCGCCGCACCGTTGCTGGCCCGCTTGCAGGCGCACCTCGGCGCGCAGCGCCAGGCGCTGGAAGCGCCGGGGCTGTACCCGGTGGGCGCGGACCGGCGCTATATCGACACGCTGTTCGACGCCATAGACGGCGAGTACGCCGGCGCTGCGCCGGCGCGCGAGCTGTTGTTGCAGTCGCTGATCGGCGTGCTGGCGGTGTGGCTGGGGCGGCAGGTGATGGTCCGGCGGGCGGAGGCACGGCCGGGTCGTGGTCAGGAATACCTATCGGCCTTTTCGCAACTGGTCGAGCGGCATTTCCGCGAGCACCTGGGAATCGACGAGTACGCGCGTCGCCTGGGCATCTCCCCGGCACACCTGAACGGCGTGGCGCGCCGCCTCAGCGGGCAGACCGCACTGGGCATCGTGCACCAGCGCCTGCTGCTGGAGGCCAAGCGCGACCTGGTCTACACGGCGATGACGGTGAACGAGATCGCCGACCGCCTCGGCTTCAGCGAGCCGGCCTACTTCACCCGTTTCTTCAAGCGCCTGAGCGGCGTCTCGCCGAGCGTTTTCCGTAAGGGCGACTAGTGTTCGCGGCGCAACTGGACGATCTCCAGCGCGCGCCCCTCGTCGTCGCGCGGGCGTCGGCCGCTCTCGACGAAGCCGCAGCGCGCGTAGAACCCCAGCGCCTCGCGGTTGGCGGCGTAGACCTCGACCTCCAGCGCGCCCTTCAGGGTTGCCGCGTGCTCCACCAGTTGCCGGCCGATCCCGCGCCCGTGGGCCGTCGGGGCGACGAACAGGCCGCCGATGAAGGCATCGAGCAGGCCGATGAAGCCCAGCGGCGTATCGCCGTCCAGCGCCAGCCAGGTTTCCGAGGCATCCAGATAATGATCGCGAACCAGTGCCTTCTGCTTCTGCAACTCGGCTTCGCCGAGGAAACCGTGGCCGACGCGCGAGGCCTCCAGCCAGATGGCGAGGGTGGCATCGCGGTCGGCGGGAATGTAGCGGCGGATCTTCGGCGGAGAGGACATGGCGGCGGCTCGCAACGGGAACAGCCGCGGATTATCGCGTGAGCCGGCGGGAAAAGGGCAGGGCCGGCATGTACGCTTCAGTCGCCGCGGATGTACTGTTCCAGTTGCTGGATCAGCTCGGCCTGCTCGGCGATCGCCGCCTTGACCAGGTCGCCGATGGACAGCAGGCCGAGCAACTGGCCGTCTTCCACGACCGGCAGGTGGCGCAGGTGGCGATCGGTCATCAGGTTCATGCAGGTGTCGACGCTCTGCTTCGAGTCCACGCTGACCACCGGCGCGCTCATGATCGCGCTGATCGGCGTACCGATGGACGAACGGCCCTTGAGGACCATCTTGCGCGCATAGTCGCGCTCGCTGACCACCCCGACCACCTCGCCATGGTTCACCACCAGCAGCGCGCCGATGTTCTTTTCCGCCATCAGGCGCAGGGCGTCGAGCACCATCTCGTCCGGTCCGATGGTGTACACCTGCTGGTTCTGCTTGGCGTTCAACAGTTGTGCCACGGTTTTCATGCGCGCCCCTCCGGAGCCGTTCTCACGTCCAGCAAGAATCGTAGACGGCGAGCGGATCGGCAAGCGGGGAAAACGGCATCGAACCGATTGAAAAACGTCATCGCCGGCTTCCCCGACGAAGGTAGGGCCTGGCGACGGGCCTCTTGCTCCGGTTGCCCGGCGACCTAATGCAGTATCCGCTCGAACCCTTCCGGACGTTGGCCGGTGACGTAGCAATGGCGATGCCGGTCGAGGCTGAGCGGATGTCCGGCGTCGTTCAGCACTTCGGCGATGCCTTCCAGATGCTTGTTCACTTTCACCTGGTATTCCTGCTCGGTCAGCGGCACGACCCAGAGCAGGTCGACCGGATGGGCGGACAGGTCGAAACCGTCGAACAGGGCGGCATCTTCGCCCAGCGGGGTCGGCAGGAGAAGGAAGTGACGCAGCAGGCTGTGCTCGTAGAGCGGGAAACCGAATGCCACGCTGTGTCCGTGGCCGAGGGCCAGGCGTTCGTGGAACGGCAGGCCGGCGAGCCACTGCAGGTGGCGCAGGTCCTCACCGCCGAGGACGTCAAGGTAGCAGATCAGCTCGCTGGACCAGCGCGCGCTGCCCATATAGGGCGCGAAGTGCATCCGTGCCTGGCTCATCCCCGCGGTGATCACCACGTGGTGCGGGCGCCGGCTGCTTTCCAGGCGGTAGCCGAACACCGCCATTTCCGGTGCCGTCACGCAGTGCCTCCAGAAGTCACGGCAGTCCAGGACGATGCTCGGCGCACAGCCGAAATGGTCGTCGTATTTCTCGCGCAGCCGGGCGATGTAGTCGTTCATCTTCAGTCCTCGGAGTGGGGCGGGTAGGGCCGGACATGGGCAGGCGCCGGGGGCGCGTCCGTTGCCATGCGAGGGCAATCCAGTCATGGCCGATCCTCGTTGCCGTTGGGTGACCAATGGAATGCGAACGGCGACTGCCGAGAAATCGGCTCGTTCCGAGAGAGGCGAGAGGCTTTCCTTCTTGGTGCGTAGGAAATCGCTGAGGGCAGCTGAGGGTATCTGTCGGGAACGGAAAAAAGCCCGTCGGGAACGGGCGAAGAGGGAAGCTTACCAGGGCAGCGGGAAGTGGCCTTCCGCGCGCAGGTAGTCAGGATCGGGGGTGAACGGGTCGATCTTCTGCCGCTCGCTGCAACCCTGGCGTTCGCAGTCCCGCAGGCGCTGCAACGGCGAGCGGTCGTCGCGCTGGATGCGGATGCCCGTGGCCGGCGCGCCGTCGGAAAGGCTGTAGCTGCGGCCGCTCTCGCAACCGGGCAGGATCAGGCAAAGGCAGAGGAGCAGGGTGGTGTGCGGGTGTCGTGGCATTGCGGGTCGAATGGGCTTGCGAAGGCCGCCCATGCTATCAATCGGCCAGCAAATAGGGGGCCGGATGGTCAGTCCATGACCGGGATGAGAGTTGCTTCGCAAACCCGGAGATGCCCTCGAAAGGCTATTGCGTCACGCGGGAAAGCCCGTCGAAGGCCCGCAGCAACTTGCCCAGGGCGAGGGTCAGCGCCTCTTCTTCCGGGCCGGCGCCGAGAGCCGCCAGCAGCCTTTCGTCGAGCCCTGCGACCTGTGCCAGGGCCTGCTCGAACACCGCCTGTGCCGCGGGGCTGCGGCGCACCAGCACGGCGCGACCGTCGTCCGGGTCCGGCAGGCGGCTGACCCAGCCGCGCCGCACCAGCCGTTCGATGGTCCGGCCCAGCGCGGTGCGGTCGGTCTGCGAGTGCTCGATGAGCACGCTCATCGGCACGTCACCGTCGAAGGCGTGGATGATCCGCAACGCACGCCATTCATGCAGCCCCAGTTCGAGAGGGGCAAGCAGGGCGGTGAGTTGCCGTTCGCGCTGGCGGACGATCTCCGTCATCAGGTACAGCGGGCCTTGGGGCAGCCCCAGTGCGTTCGTCTCGGTCATTGGCCCGGTCACCTTCCTCGATCCTCTTTCGCCAGGGCGGGGATTGTAGCGCTCAGGCGTCGGCGAATCCGTAGTCGCTCCAGCGTTCTTCGACTCGCCTGCGCAGCGCCGTCGGATAGGCATGGCGGAACGACGCCGTAGCGGCACGCATTTGCCCGGCGAACTGTTCCGGGTGCAGGCAGTTGATCACCAGCCGACCGCCGCTGCCTCGTGCCTTGTCCTCGGCATCGAGGTAGGGAACCATCGGGAAGTCACGGATCTGCGGGAAGGCGAAATGGTCGTGCAGCGGATGCGCGCGAGTCGCCAGCGCCCATACCACCTGGTCGATCTCGGTGACGTCGATGTCGTTGCCGACCAGGATCAGCTTCGGCACCAGGTGTCCGGCATGCGAGCCGAAGACGGTCTCGGCGACCCGTGCGGCGAAGGCCGCGGCGTCGGTGCCCAGGGCCGCCAGGCGCTGCACGTCGATCGACAGCACGGCCCAGCAGGTCGCCGCCTCGTAGGAGCACCAGACCATGTCCACCGGCAGTCCGGCGTTCTGCGCTACGTCCAGCAGTTGCGCGGAAATCATGGTGCCCCAGATGGTGTGGTTTTCCTCCGGTGGCGTGCCGGCGACGCAGATCGGCAGGATCGGCTGGTCGCGGAAGCTCAGCGCATGGACGTGGAACAGCGGCTGCGGCTTGCCGGTGGGGAAGGAATAGCCGTGGTATTCGCCCATCGGGCCTTCCATCGCGGTTTCGTCGAGGCTGATCTCGCCCTCCAGGACGATCTCGGCATTGGCCGGAACCCACAGGCCGTTGGTCTGCGTGCGCACCACCTCCACCGGCTCGCCGACCAGGGCGCCTACGTAGCCGGCTTCGCTGACCCCCTCCGGCAACGGCATACCGGCCGCCGCGAGTGCCGCCGGCGGTGCGCCGAGGGCCATCGCCCAGGGCGTTGGCTTGCCCTGGCGGCGCCACTGCTCGCGGATGATGCCGATGTGCTGGGTGGCAATGGTCGGACCCGCCAGGGTGTTGCGGTCCACCAGCATCAGCCGGCCCACCGACCAGCTGTCCCAACTGCCGTCCGGCGTCTGTACCACGTGGAAACCGTAGGTGCCGAAATAGCGGCCGCCGTCCTGCTCATGGAGCAAGGGGACCGGGAAGCGGGTCAGGTCCACCTGCTCGCCGAGCCAGACGTTTTCCTGCACCGGCCCGCGCTCCAGCCGGCGCGGCGCGATCGGTTCCGCGCGCATCGCGGCGCGCAGCGTGGCCACGATGTCCCGCGGCCCGCTGTGTTCCGGCAGGCCGAAATGCAGCGCCAGGCGCGAATGGGCGCGGGCCCTGTCGGCGCGCAGGCCGGCCGGCGCGCCCAGTACCCGCGCGCCGGGCAGGCTGTCGCGGATGTTGTGGAACAGCGGGGCGGGTGCGCGGCGTTCGTAGACCCGGCGGGTGATGGCGCCGATCTCCAGGTTGGCGTCGACCTCGGTGTGCACGTCCACCAGGTCACCCTGGCGACGCAGGTGGTCGACGAAGTGGCGGAAATCCAGGGCGCTGCGGTTCATCGGCTCGCCACTCCATATAAGTGCGTGTGCATGCATCCTATTGAGGGGTTCCAGGCGAGGTCAAGAAGTGCTGCGCTCCGTTTCGGGGGTCGTGGCACGCGGCAAACCCCGCAGTGGCCGCTCAACGCACCATATAGTCCATCTGCCATGGCCGCGGAATCACCAGTGCCAGCAACGCGAGAAGAGCCGCCAGCGCTGCGCTCGCCGCCATCGCCGCGAGGCCCAGTTGCTGTTCCAGCAGGGCGCCGAGCACCGCGCCGACGCACATGCCGCTCCAGGGCACCAGTTGCACCCGCCAGCCGTTGCGCCGCTCGCCCAGCAGCCAGCGGCCGAGGCCGCGGCCGAAGCGGGAGAGGGCGCCGGTGACGTAGGTCAGGCCGATGGGCAGGCCGTTGACCTGCTCGACCACGGCGTTGAGCATGCCCATGGCGAGGATCGCGGCGACCAGCGCCGGCACGTTCCAGTCGAATGGCCAGACCGCCGACAACGCCAGCAGCATCGCGCAGCAGACCAGGATCGGCGCCGCCCGGCGCCCGCTGAAGCGCGCCAGTATCACTCCCAGCGCGTTGCCGACGACGAAACTGGCCAGGGCGACGCTCAGCCGCACCAGCCCGCCGAAGTCGCCCTCGCCCAGCGATACCGCCAGGCGCGTGGTGTTGCCGCTCATGAAGGAAACGAAGTCGCCGGTGGCGAGGAAACCGATGGCGTCGGTCATGCCTGCCAGTACCGACAGCCCGGCCACCAGGCCGAGCCCGACACGCCCGCGCGTCCGCCGCAAACGAAGGCGCCGCGCGCTGCTACCCACCATGCTGTCTGGAAGCATCCGGAGAAACCACCCGCAGGAAGAGAAGGTCCGCCCCAGTGCGGACTCCCGATCTTAAGGCTCTCCCCAGGGAAAAGGCCAGGGGCGAGGCGGAGCGTCTGGGGCCGAAGATCCTGGGCAATCGGCAATGACAGTGCGGGGCGGGGCCTCAGATATCGAATACCGGTACCTGGTTTCCACCCAGTACCTCGATCTTGTCGGTCCGGTAGACCACCATCGCCTTGCTGCAGGTCACCGTGGAACGACCCTCTTTGCTGGCATTGAGATACACCGTGCCCTTGCCGGCGTAGACCGCTCTCGCGTTGGCGGCGATGCGCAGCTCGCTCCGTCCCCGTCCCCGGCGAAGTCGCACCCGTAGAGGGCGATGGCCAGTTCCTTGCCGAACAGTTCGAGAAGGGTCGCACCAAAGGCCTGGGGCTCGACGAACTGCTTGCCCTGGACACGCCGGGCCATGACGTCCGCGGTGCTATCGCCGTGGGGGTTGCCCAGCCAGAGTTGGCCAGCCGTGCCGTGGGTGGCGATGAGGATCGTATCGATGAAGTACTGTTCGCCGCTCTCCGCGGCAACCTTGCCTAGATCCCGAACCAACTGGGCGTAGTTGGTATCGGCCTTGATCGCGAAGGCCGGCTTGTAGAGCTTGTTCCGAGCATAGGCGACGACCGCCTCCGCGAAGGCGCTGCCGGAGTCGCCTCTCCGGATCTCCTGCTGGAAGTCGTGGTAGATGACCAGGACCGCCCCTTTCCTGACCGGGCCGCTGAGCCCTCCCTTGACGATGTCGAGGGCGAAACGGAAATTGGCGCTGAGCACCTGGGACGCATGGGTAGGAAAGGTATCCGTATCGGTCAGCAGTTCTACTTCGGTACCGACCAGCACCTCCTTTCGTTCGTCGCCCTCCGCCCAGGGCGTGTCGTCCACATCCGTTCCGTAGATCCTTGCGTCCAGGTCGACCTCGACGAGCGTACTCACTGTGAAGGGCACCAGAAGCTCTTCCGGGCCGAGTCGATTCTTGACCACGGCGCCCTTGCCTTGCTTGGCGATTTTCGTGACTACGCCATGCCATGAGCGCATCCTGTTGCTCCTGTGGGAGTCCTGGTAGGAACGGCATCCGAGCATGCAGAACTATAGACGTGAAACGGCCAGCCCCGAGGAACTATCCGCCGATCGACCCTCCATCTGGCCCCGGCCTTGAGTGCCATTCCCGGCCGGACAGGATCGGTTGCTCTGGTCTCTGCGGCGAGGGACAGGCGCCGCTCGGCGGAGCGGGTGGCGGCGAGGCAGGTCTGAAAGCAAAAAGCCCGCACAAGGCGGGCTTCTGGAAGATGGCGCATCCGGCGGGATTCGAACCCACGACCCCTGCCTTCGGAGGGCAGTACTCTATCCAGCTGAGCTACGGATGCAGCGCCGCGGCTCGCGCGGCAGGCCGCAATCATACGCATCTCGTCGGCGGGAGTCCATTCCATGTGCGTACGTTCGTGATTTCGAACGAAAACGACCGTCCGTCGAGGATGTGCTCAGAAAAGCAGCAGAATTTTCCGACTTTCGTTGATTTTATCGAACGGGGTATTGCCCTTTGTCAGTGGTGGCCCTAGGATTCGTTTGAGATTTCAAACGCCCCCAAAGCCACAACAACAGGAGACCGGGGAATTGGCATCAGTTCAGCCGGCCGCGTGCCCCTGGAATGACCTCTTTCTGACCTGCCCGTCGCTCGTCCGGCCCTTCGCGCTGCCGGGCCGCCGTGGTGCCGGCGTGGCGTTTCGTCCGCAATCCCTTTCCCGCACGAGTCTTTCGTATCCTCCCCGACGCCTGTCGGCGGTCGCGTTCGTCCGCGTCCGCCCGTTGCGCACGGTGGCCGGCCGGTAACGGCGACGCCGCTGGCACAGGGCGCAGGAAATGGAACACCGGGGCGCTGGCCCTTTCGAATAACCAGCAGGCAACACTTTCCGGTTACAACCGAACCAGACAACCAGGCACGCGGGGTAGTCGAGGTAGACCCGCTGCTCACGGCATTCCTCGAAGGAGACAGGTCATGCAACTCAAAGATGCCAAGCTGTTCCGTCAACAAGCCTACGTCGATGGCGCCTGGGTGGATGCCGACAACGGCCAGACCATCAAGGTGAACAACCCGGCCACCGGCGAGATCATCGGCAGCGTGCCGAAGATGGGCGCCGCCGAGACCCGCCGCGCCATCGAGGCTGCCGACAAGGCCCTGCCGGCCTGGCGCGCGCTGACCGCCAAGGAGCGCGCCAACAAGCTGCGCCGCTGGTTCGACCTGATGATCGAGAACCAGGACGACCTGGCCCGCCTGATGACCATCGAGCAGGGCAAGCCGCTGGCCGAGGCCAAGGGCGAGATCGCCTACGCCGCCTCCTTCCTCGAATGGTTCGGCGAAGAAGCCAAGCGCATCTACGGCGACACCATTCCCGGCCACCAGCCGGACAAGCGCATCATCGTGATCAAGCAGCCGATCGGTGTGACCGCGGCCATCACGCCGTGGAACTTCCCCTCGGCGATGATCACCCGCAAGGCCGGCCCGGCCCTGGCCGCCGGCTGTACCATGGTGCTCAAGCCTGCTTCGCAGACCCCGTATTCCGCCCTGGCCCTGGCCGAGCTGGCAGAGCGCGCCGGCATTCCGAAGGGCGTGTTCAGCGTGGTCACCGGTAGCGCCGGCGAAGTCGGCGGCGAGCTGACCAGCAACCCGATCGTGCGCAAGCTGACCTTCACCGGTTCCACCGAAATCGGCCGCCAACTGATGGCCGAGTGCGCCCAGGACATCAAGAAGGTGTCCCTGGAGCTGGGCGGCAACGCGCCGTTCATCGTGTTCGACGACGCCGACCTGGACGCCGCCGTCGAGGGCGCGCTGATTTCCAAGTACCGCAACAACGGCCAGACCTGCGTCTGCGCCAACCGCCTGTACGTGCAGGACGGCGTGTACGACGCCTTCGTCGACAAGCTGAAGGCCGCCGTGGCCAAGCTGAACATCGGCAACGGCCTGGAAGCCGGCGTGACCACCGGTCCGCTGATCGACGCCAAGGCCGTGACCAAGGTCGAGGAACACATCGCCGACGCGGTCTCCAAGGGCGCCAAGGTGGTTTCCGGCGGCAAGCCGCACGCCCTCGGCGGCACCTTCTTCGAGCCGACCATCCTGGTCGACGTGCCGAAGAACGCCCTGGTGTCCAAGGACGAGACTTTCGGCCCGCTGGCGCCGGTGTTCCGCTTCAAGGACGAGGCCGAGGTCATCGCCATGTCCAACGACACCGAGTTCGGCCTGGCGTCCTACTTCTACGCCCGCGACCTGGCCCGCGTGTTCCGCGTCGCCGAGCAACTGGAGTACGGCATGGTCGGCATCAACACCGGCCTGATCTCCAACGAAGTGGCGCCGTTCGGCGGCATCAAGGCCTCGGGCCTGGGCCGCGAAGGCTCCAAGTACGGGATCGAGGACTACCTCGAGATCAAGTACCTCTGCCTGGGCGGTATCTGAGTCCGGCGAGAAACGCATCCGGAGGGGCCGGACGGCAGGCAAGAGCTGCGCCGTCCGGTGTCGACGTTGCCGGTGGTGGCACCGGACGAACCGGGAGTCGCGGTCGCCGATCGCGAAGCGGCTCCGAGCCCTGGCGGGCCTGCAAGTCCCGAGGCAGTCGATCATCGCATGCTGCCTTGGGGAGCTTCCTTCCCGCCTTCATCCTTTGACCCGGCCGACCCGATGAGCGGCCACTGAGGAAGCCATGAGCAAGACCAACGAATCCCTGCTGAAGCGTCGCCAGGCCGCGGTACCCCGCGGCGTGGGCCAGATCCACCCGGTCGTCGCCGAGCGCGCCGAGAACTCCACCGTCTGGGACGTGGAAGGCCGCGAGTACATCGACTTCGCCGGCGGCATCGCCGTGCTGAACACCGGCCACCTGCATCCGAAGGTGATCGCCGCGGTCCAGGAGCAACTGGGCAAGCTGTCCCACACCTGCTTCCAGGTGCTGGCCTACGAACCCTACATCGAGCTGGCCGAGGAAATCGCCAAGCGCGTGCCGGGCGACTTCCCGAAGAAGACCCTGCTGGTCACCTCCGGCTCCGAAGCCGTCGAGAACGCCGTCAAGATCGCCCGCGCCGCCACCGGTCGCGCTGGCGTGATCGCCTTCACCGGCGCCTACCACGGCCGCACCATGATGACCCTGGGCCTGACCGGCAAGGTGGTCCCGTACTCCGCCGGCATGGGCCTGATGCCGGGCGGCATCTTCCGCGCCCTGGCGCCCTGCGAACTGCACGGCGTGAGCGAGGACGACTCCATCGCCAGCATCGAGCGCATCTTCAAGAACGATGCCCAGCCCCAGGACATCGCCGCGATCATCATCGAGCCGGTGCAGGGCGAGGGTGGCTTCTACGTCAACTCCAAGTCCTTCATGCAGCGCCTGCGCGCCCTTTGCGACCAGCACGGCATCCTGCTGATCGCCGACGAAGTGCAGACCGGCGCCGGCCGTACCGGCACCTTCTTCGCTACCGAGCAACTGGGCATCGTTCCTGACCTGACCACCTTTGCCAAGTCGGTCGGCGGCGGCTTCCCGATCTCCGGCGTGGCCGGCAAGGCCGAGATCATGGACGCCATCGCGCCCGGCGGCCTGGGCGGCACCTATGCCGGCAGCCCGATCGCCTGCGCCGCGGCCCTGGCCGTGCTGAAGGTGTTCGAGGAAGAGAAGCTGCTGGAACGTTCGCAAGCCCTCGGCGAGCGCCTCAAGGCCGGCCTGCGCGAGATCCAGGCCAAGCACAAGGTGATCGGCGACGTTCGTGGCCTGGGTTCGATGGTGGCCATCGAGCTGTTCGAGGGCGGCGATACCCACAAGCCGGCCGCCGAGCTGGTCAGCAAGATCGTCGTCCGTGCGCGCGAGAAGGGCCTGATCCTGCTCTCCTGCGGCACCTACTACAACGTCATCCGCTTCCTCATGCCCGTCACCATCCCCGACGCGCAACTGGAGAAGGGCCTGGCCATCCTGGCCGAGTGCTTCGACGAACTCGCTTAAGCTTCACCGGCAAAGCGATACCCCCGAGGCCCGCGCGTCCGCGCGGGCCTTTCTTTCAGAGGCTTCACGGAAACGGAAGCCTCTTTTTTCTGCCAGGGTTTTCCGCGAAACGCCCGACGAACGGTTTTCCCCTGTTACCCTTGGGCGCCTGGCGCATACGAATCCTCCCGCATTCCTCCGGTCGTACCGTTCGAGGCGATTAGGACAGGTCCTAGAGGCGCACCGTGTTCGCCCGTCATACCCTTGTGTGCCCGCGGGCCGTGTTGTGCCCGCCTGTCATGCCTGGTGCGTCCCGCTCGGTTCGCCAGGTTCGAAGAGGAACGCCATGAGTGCCGCGAAAAAGGCCCCCGTCATCCTGATTGCCGACCCGGACCCCTGGAGTCGCGACTTGCTTGGCCAACTGGTCCTCGGCGTGCGTTGCGATGCCCGGCTGGTCCTCTGCGGCGATGGCGGGGAAGCGCTGGCGCATTGCCGGCGCCGGCGCTTCGCGTTGATCCTGGCCGAGCTGAACCTGCCGCAGGTGGATGGCTTCGAGCTGCTGCGCGAAGCGCGCCTGCGCCGCTCGGTCGCCGAGCAGCCGTTCATCCTGATCAGCGACCGCGCCGACCAGGCCAGCGTGCGCGCCGCCGTGGCACTGGCGCCGACCGCCTACCTGGTGAAGCCGTTCCAGGCCGAGAACCTGATGCAACGCCTGCGAGGGTTGTTGCTGAAGGGCGACGAAGTGGTCGCCTGTCCGCTGCCGGAGCGGGACGCGGGCGAGAACCTGGAGGCTTTCCTCGAACGCGCGCGCGACTCCGCGGAGGGGGCGCCGTTGCTAGCCGACGTGCGTGCCGCCAGCGATCGTTGCCTGAGCGCCGAGGAGCATCCGCTGCGCGTGCTGGAGGATGAGTTCGGTCGCGACCCGCAGATCACCGCTGGCCTGATCGCCGCCGCCAACAGCGCCGCCCGGCACGTCGGTCCGGCCTGCCAGACCCTGGGCCAGGCCCTGCGGCGGCTGGGACTCGGGCACAGCCTGAACCTGGTGCTCGGTTTCAGTCTGCAGCGGGCCATCCAGCTCGGCGAGCCGCTGCTGGCCGAGCGCGCCATGCACTTCTGGGATCTTTCGCAACGTTGCGCGGACATCGCCTGGGAACTGGCCGACGCCCTCGGCGCGGACGTCGAGCGCTGCTATACCGCAGGGCTGCTGCATCGCCTGGGCGACCTGGCGCTGCTGCGGACATTGCAGGATTGGTGCGATGGCGGCGGCGCGCTGGACGAGGCGCGCCTCGACGAGCTGCTGGGGCGTTTCGGCGCCAGCTTCGGCTCGGCCCTGCGGGCGCGTTGGCGGCTGCCGCTGGAGCTGCGCCGGCTGATCGCTGCGGCGTACCAGTTCGGTGGCGTGCTTTCCCGCGAAGAGCTGATCCTCAGCCTGGCGACCCAGGCCGCCAGCCTGCCCGAGGACGACGCGGAGCAACTGGCCGAGAGCAAGGCTGCCCGCATGCTCGGGCTGGACGGCGAACGACTGGCGAAACTGCTGCAGCCCTGAGCCGTCCTCGCCGGGCCTTTGCAAGGGGCGGCGCCTCCCGTAGGGCGGATAACGCGGCGCGTCATGCGCCGCTGGGCATGGGGCGCGGTTGCAATCGAGCCTCTGGCCGGGGAGATCGGCACCTACCTGCGCGCCGCCGAGTTGCCGGCCGTGGATGGGCGGAAGCGCGCCTAGCGCCGCAGCTCGGCGCGCAACAGGTCCAACGCCGGGTCGATGTCGTCCCGTTCGATGCAGCCGAAGCCGAAGAGGAAGCCGGCCTGTGCCGGGGTTTCCGCGTAGAAGGGCGGCAGGGTGCCGACCTCCAGACCTTGCTGGCGCAAATGACGGGCGATGCGCAGCACATCCAGCGGTTCGCGACAGCGCGCCGCGAGGTGGATCCCGGCCACCGCCGGCAGCGCTTCGAGCCAGGGGCTCAGGTCGCCGTGCAGGCGTTCCAGCAGGCGCCCGCGACGCTGGGCGTATTCGCGTTGCAGGCGGCGCGTATGGCGGGCGAAATCGCCGCGCTGGATGAACAGCGCGAGGGCGCGTTGCTGCAAGGTCTCGCTGTGCCGGTCGACCAGCTTGCGCGCCGCCAGCACCGCTTCGCGCAGGCTCGCCGGCGGCAGCAGGTAGCCGAGGCGCAGCTCGGGGAAGAGGGTCTTGGAAAAGGTCCCGAGGTAGGCCACCTGGCCGTTCCGGTCGAGGCTGCGCAGCGACTCCAGCGAACGCCCGTCGAAGCGGTACTCGCTGTCGTAGTCGTCCTCGATGATCAGCGCCCGGTGGCGCTGCGCCCAGTCCAGCAACTGCAGGCGCCGCTCCAGGCTCATCGGCATGCCCAGCGGGAACTGGTGCGACGGGGTGACGTAGACCAGCTTGGCGTTGTCCGGCAGCAGGTCGACGCGCAGCCCCTCGGCGTCCACCGGCACTCCGCGCACCTCGGCGCCGGTGGCCAGCAGGCTGGCGCGGGCCGGCGGATAACCGGGTTCCTCGACCACCGCCAGGTCGCCGGGGTCGAGCATCACCCGGGCCAGCAGGTCGAGTCCCTGCTGGGCGCCCTGGGTGACCATCAGGGCGTTCCAGTCGCACTGCACGGCGCGGTTGATCGCCAGGTAGCGGGAGATCGCCAGGCGCAGTTCGGGGTCGCCTTCGGTTTCCTTGTAGAACGCCGGCGAGCGCTGTTGCAGGCGTAGCGCCTGGAGCACGCAGGTACGCCAGGTATCGAAGGGAAAGCGGCGCTTGTCGGTCGTGCCGCCGGCGAAGCTGTAGCGGAGCGGTGCTCGCTGGTCCATCAGACCGGACTGCGGTTCGATGCGTGCCCAGCGCGCGGCCGGCCGCAGCGGACCGTCGGCGCGCTGCGGCGGCGCTTCCCCGGCGGGCCCGCGGGCGACGAAGGTGCCGCTGCCGACCCGGCCTTCGAGGAAGCCCTCGCTGGTGAGGCGCTCGTAGGCTTCGCTGACGGTCTTGCGCGACACTTCCAGGCGTTCGGCAAGGTAGCGCGTGGCTGGCAGGCGATCGCCGGTGGCCAGGCGACCGTGGAGGATCGCGTCGCGCAGCTGGCGATAGAGCTGGCCGACCAGGTCGTGGCGGCCGTCGAGGATCAGTTGCAGTTCCATGGCGAAATTGGCTACCTGGTATTTCTGGTAATTGGCTCTTCGTGGAAGCCAAAGGCAGGCTTAGTGTTACCCCATGCCGCGCCGCTTTCCACTCTCGCGGCTGCCAATCAGCCAAGGAGATTCGCCATGACCACCCGCCTCGAATGGGCCAAAGCCTCCCCCGACGCCTATGCCGCCATGCTCGGCCTGGAAAAGGCCCTGGCCAAGGCCGGCCTGGAGCGCCCGTTGATCGAACTGGTCTACCTGCGCACTTCGCAGATCAACGGTTGCGCCTACTGCGTGAACATGCATGCCAACGACGCGCGCAAGGCCGGCGAGACCGAGCAGCGTCTGCAAGCGCTCTGCGTCTGGCAGGAAACCCCCTACTTCACCCCGCGCGAGCGCGCCGCCCTGGCCTGGACCGAGCAACTCGCCCGCCTCAGTCAGGGGCCGTTGCCGCACGGCCTGCTCGACGAACTGCGCGAGCACTTCGACGACAAGGAGATCGCCGAACTGACCCTGGCGGTCTCGGCCATCAACGCCTGGAACCGCTTCGGCGTCGGCATGGGCATGCAACCGGAATGAGGTGGACGGCGATGAAGGCCAATCGATCGATCGCCTGCCTGCTGCTCGCCGCGCTGCCGACGCTGGCCAGCGCCCATGCTGCGGAGAAGGTGGAAACCCTGCGCGACCAGGCCCTGGCCGAGATTCCCGGCCATCGTGGGTTGATGCTGACGGTGTCGTTCAAGCCCGGCCAGGTCTCCGCGCCCCATGTGCATCCCGGCTCGGTGTTCGTCTACGTGCTCGAAGGCACCGTGCAGACGCAACTGGAAGGCGGCCCGGTGGAAACCTACACGGTGGGCCAGAGCTGGTACGAGCCGGCGAACGTGCCGCACCTGCTGGCACGCAATCCCGATCCGATGAAGCCGGCCAAGTTGCTGGTCTGGGAGTTGCTCAAGGAGGGCGACCCGATCCTCAAGCCACTGGAGCGCGGCGCCCACTGAGGCGTCGCTCGTTCGTCCGGAGGAGCGTCCGTCATGAGCGCCAGCCAGGTCATCCGTATTCGCGCGCGCAACGGTCAGTCGGAACGGCTTGGCCTGCGCCTGCAACAACTGGTCGAACCGGGGCTGGAGGCGCCGGGTTGCCTGGAGTACCAGGTGCGCAGGGACGCCCTCGAGCCGGATCTCTGGCTGGTGTGCAGCCAGTGGCGGGAAGCGCAGCAGATGTTCGACTACCTGGCCGGCGGCATCCAGCAGGTATTCGCCGAAGTGCTCTGGCGCTCCCTGGCGGCGAGCCTCGAAGTGCAGGATGACGCAGGCTAGAGCAAACCCAGCTCGGCGCAGACTATCAGTACCTGCTCGCGCAGCCAGAGGTTCGCCGGGTCCTGGTCGGCGGCGCGGCTCCATGACAGGTGCAGGGCGAACGGCGGCAGCCCGGGCGGTGCGAGGCAGGCGTGATGGCGGCCATCGTCGAGCAGTGCATGGATACGCCGTGGCAGCATCAGCACGAAGTCGCTGCCCGACAGCAGTTGCAAGGCGGCGACGTAGCTGTTGGCGCGCGCGGCGACCTCGCGGCTGCGGCCCTGGCGTCGCAGCCACGTGTCCACCAGGTTGGCGTTGCTGGCGTCGAGCGGGGTCGGGAAGACGAAGCGGCGCCTGCAGAACTCGTCCAGTTCCAGGCGCTCGTGGCGCGGCTGGGCACGATCCTGTACGCAGAGCAGCTCGTCGCTGAACAGGGCGAGCGCCTGTAGCTCCGGTGCCGGTCGGTGGTACTCGGGGCCGAAGTCGAAGACCAGGTCGACCTGGCCGTCGAGCAATGCTTCGGTGGGCAGTTCGGGACCCAGGCGGCGGATGTCCAGGCCGATCCTCGGGCCGTTGGCGGCGAGCCGTCGCAGGAGTGCCGGAAGGATCAGCAGCTCGACGTATTCCGGCGCGCAGAGGGTAAAGGTCCGCGGCTCGCCACGCGGGTCGAAGCTGCCCTGGGCGGCGTGACAGGCGTTGATGCGGGCGAGCATTTCCTCCACGTGGGGCAGCATGGCGCGACTCTTGTGGGTCGGCTGCATGCCGCCGCGGGTGGCGATGAACAGCTCGTCGTCGAAGGCCTGGCGCAGCTTCTTCAGGCAGTAGCTGACCGTCGACGGGCTGAGGTTCAGGTGTTCGGCGACCTCGACGAGGTTCTGTCGTTGGTGGACCTGGAGGAAGACCAGCAGGTCCTGCATGTCGACCTTGCGCAGGCCGTTGGCGATCAGCATCGGGGCGTCCTGACGGCGTCGGGAGCGCCATCAGAACCCGTCCCCTTCCTCAGCGCAAGCTTTCGGCGCCGACGCCTCGCGCCTGCCGCTCGGCGAACAGTGCCGCATAGCGCCGCGGGTCGAAGCGCAGGCCCAGTCCCAGCAGCAGCGCCGCCACCGCGGTCAGTCCGAGCCAGGCGCCGGTGAAGCTGCCGAGGCTGTCGCGCAGCAGCCCGGCGATCAGGTAGCCGGCGCCTTGTACCAGGGCAGCCAGTTGACCGGCGCGTTGCGGCGCGTCGAAGTGGTCGAGGCAGACGATCAAGCCCATGGGGAACAGCCCGCCGATGCCCAGTCCGAGGCACAGCGCCCAGAGCAGCGGCAGGCTGGCCGGCGCCCAGGCGAGGCCGAGGAAGCCGGCCAGCATCAGCGCCGTTAGCCCGACCAGCACCGGGCGGCGATCCCGCGAGCGGCTGGCCAGGGCCGGCGCGAGCAACCCGGAGAGCACCTCCATGGCCGTCAGGAAACCGAGCAGCAGCCCGGATTCCTGGGCGCTCCAGCCCTGCTCCAGGTAATAGGGCGCGAGCCAGGCCAGCACGCAGGTGTAGCAGGCCGTGCCGAGGCCGAAGAACAGGACCAGCAGCCAGGTCCGCGGATAGCGCAGGAGGCTCCTGCCGGGCTGCGCGGCGGGCAGGCGCAGGCGGGTGCCGGGTTGCAGCCACCAGGCCAGCAGCGCGAGCGCGGCGAGCGCCGCCCAGGCACCGAGGCCGAGCCGCCAGCCGGCGTGCTCCGCCAGGGTCGGCGCGGCGCTGGCGGACAGCGCCGCGCCAGCCATGATGGCGGTGACGTAGAGCCCCATGCAGAGCGGCGTGCGCGCGCCGAAACGGGCCTTGATCAGGGCCGGCATCAGCGCCTGGATCAGGGCGATGCCGAGGCCGGCGAGCATGGCGCTGCCGAGCAGGTCGGGCAGGCCTCGGCTGCCCAGGCGCAGGGCGCTGGCGGCGCCGATCAGCAGCAGGGCGAGGGCCACCGAACGCCACTCGCCGACGCGGCGGGCGATGCCCAGGCCGAAGAACATGCCGAGGCCGAGGGTCAGCACCGGCAGGGCGGTCAGCAGCGAGACGTCGCCGAAGCTGAGCGCGATCTCGCCGCGCATGGCGTTCAGCAGTGGGCCGACGGCGGCCATGGAGGGCCGCAGGTTGAGGCCGACCAGGACGATGGCGGCCATCAGCCAGAGGGTGCGGCCGGGTGGGGTGGCAGTGGGCATGGCGATCTCCTTTCGGGAGCACCATTGCGCCTGCGCCAGGGCGTGGCGGCAAATCAAAATCCGCAGGGCGGATTCGAAAAAATGCGCTGGCCAGGGAGTCGGGGCGGACGCTGGCGCAGCGTGGCGAGTGGCGAGGTTATCCGCCCCGTGCGGCGCGTGGCCTCACTCCGCACTCAAGCGCATCAGGCTTTCGCTCAGGGCCCGCGCGTGGCGGTCGACGATGATCGGCGCCCAGGGCCTGCCGGAAGCGCTGACCAGCGCGCTGCTCTTGCTGTTCAGGTCGCGCAGGGCCTGGCTCAGGTACTCCCAGCGGTTTTCCAGTTTCTTCAGTCCCGCCGGGTTGGCGCTTTGCGCCACCAGCAGGGCGATGCGCCGGTCGATCAGCGGGACCAGCACGCTCTCGTCCTGGCCGAGATAGTCCCGGGGCTGTTCGCGGGCAATCTCCAGCCCGCCCAGGTAGGCGCGCGCCAGGTATTGCAGGGACAGGTACTCGACCCGCACCGGCAACTGCCAGAGCGGCAGGGGCTGGCCTGGCGGGGGCGGCGGCACCTGGCGTTCCACCAGGTTGAGGAAGTCACGCAGGGCGCGGCTCAGTTGCTGCGGGTAGCGCCAGGGCAGGTCCTCCTCGCGGGGGCCGTAGGCCGCGCCTTCACGGATGCGCGCCACCAGCGCCCTTTCGCCTTGCCGCAGGAGCACCCCCTCGGGGGCGGCGGCGAGCGCGCGGTCGAGGCTGGCGAGATCCTTCTCCAGTTGCGCCGCGTGCTGTTCCTGGAAGCCCTCGCCGCGCAGCAGCAACAGGCTGCCCACCGCGCGACAGGCCTGGACCTGCAGTTGTTGCAGGGCGCGTTGCTGGTCGTCTAGGGCGGCACGCGCCGGCAGCGCCAGCAACAGGCAGCAAAGACAGAGGACAGCGGGAAGCGCGGGACGGAGCATGGGGAGATCCTGTTGTTGTCGTTATGGATATCCGCACCGAGGGCAGGTGCCCTGCACACGGTAGCCGGCCATGGCGCGCCTGCAAGCGTTCGAAAGTGTGATTCGCGCTCAGCCGTGGGTGGCCGCGCGCAGGCCGGCGAGGTCGAGGATCTCGATGCCGCCGTAGCTGAGCTGGAGGATGCCCTGGGCTTCGAGGTCCTTGAGGATCTGGTTGGTGGTCTGCCGCGACAGCGACAGCATCAATGCCAGCTGTTCCTGCGGCAGGTGCAGGACCTGCCGGCTGCGGCTGTTGTCGTAGCCCTCGGCGAGCATCAGCAGGCGCCGCGCCAGGCGTTGCGCGGCCGGCAGCAGGGCCATCTCTTCCAGGGCGATGAATGCCAGGCGCAGCTTGTGGCTCATCAGCAGGGCCATGTCGCGCCAGTAATGCGGCTCGCGGCGAAGCAGTTCGAGCAGCGCCGCCTGCGGTACCTGGAGTAGCTGGGTGTGGCCTTCGGCGTAGGCGTCGTGGGTGCGCGCCTGGCCGTCGAACAGGGCGATCTCGCCGAACCAGTGCGGTGCTTCCACCAGGATCAGCAGCGCCTCCTTGCCGTTCTCGCTGACCGCGCTGATACGGATCGCGCCCTCGACCACGCAGTACAGTCCGCAGGGCGCGTCGCCGCGGGCGAACAGGCGCTGGCCCGGCGGCAACTGGCGCGGTTGGGCGAGTGCCAGCAGGTGCGTCTGCAAGGCCTCCGGCAAACCCTGGAACCAGCGGCCGGCCTGGAGTTGCGAACGGTAGTCGGTACGCTCGTTCATGTTTGTCGTCTAGCTGACAGAGTGGAAAACCGGGGCGGCGCGATGATGCGAGAACCCTGGCGTGAGACCACAACAATGAAAACCCTAGTCGATCACCTTGCGCAATACGCCGCCTACCACCGCGACCGGCGCAACATCTTCAGCCATTTCATCGGCATTCCGATGATCGTCCTCTCCATCGCCGTGTTGCTGGCGCGGCCGGCGCTGGGGTTCGGCCTGTCTCCGGCGCTGCTGCTGGCGCTCGCCGCGGCGCTGTTCTACCTGCGCCTGGACCTGCGCTTCGGCGCGGCCATGACGGCGCTGCTGGCGCTGACGGTGTGGGGCGCTGCGCAATTGGCGGCGGGGACTACCGCGGCCTGGCTGGGCTGGGGCGTTGGCCTGTTCGTGGTCGGCTGGATCATCCAGTTCGTCGGTCATTACTACGAAGGGCGCAAGCCGGCCTTCGTCGACGATCTCAGCGGGTTGATCGTCGGTCCGCTCTTCGTGCTGGCGGAACTGGCCTTTCTGCTGGGGCTGCGCGGCGACGTGCAGCGCGAGGTCGAGGAGCGCGCCGGCCCGACCTGCATTCGCGAGCACAAGCGGGCGGCGTGAGGCGGTCTCCCGCGAGCGCGGGAGACCGGGGCGGGAGCGTTACTTGCGATCCGCGGCGATGCGCTGGCGGATGTGATCGGCGCGGGCCTGGGAGCCCGGGTGCGAATCGAACATGCTGCTGTCGCCGCCGCCCAGCTTGGCCAGCTTCTCGAAGGCGGTGACCAGGCCCTGGGTGTTCACTCCGCGCTTCTTCAGTAGCTCGTAGGAGAAATCGTCGGCGTCGGATTCCTGGGACTGGGAGAACTGCGCGTTGATCAGCGATTCGGTGAGTTCGCCCAGCTGGGAGCCGGACAGGGCGGCCAGCGCGCCGCTCTTCGAGGCGCCGGCGGCGCCGCGCACCGCGGCGGCCGCGTAGGCGGTCTGGGCGGCCTTGCGGGTGTGGCCGAGGGCGACGTGGCCCATCTCGTGGCCGAGCACGCCTTCGATCTCGTTGTCGCTCATCAGCTCCATCAGCCCGCTGTAGACGCGGATGCAGCCGTTGGCCATGGCCCAGGCGTTGACCTCCTCGGTGAGGTAGACCTTGTAGTTCACCGGCACGCCGTCGATCTGGTCGCCCAGGGCCTTGGCGATCTTGTCCAGGCGCTGGCCGTACTTGCTGTTGGCCGGGGCGATGCGGTTTTGCTGGTCGGACTCGGCGCAGGCCTGGTCGGCGACCTGGCGGACCTCGGCGTCGCTCAGGGTGGCGGCCTTCACCGCCATCATGCCGTGCTGCATGAGGTCCCCCTGGGGCAGGTTCTGGCAGCCGGCCAGGGTGGCGCAGGCGAGGGCCAGGGCGGAAAGGGAAAGACGGATCTTCATCGTGTGCTCCTTGCGATAGGTGGCGTTCCGTGCCGGACGGGCGTGTTCCGCCCGGTGCCGCGCGCCCGGTGGGGGTCGCGCGGCGGCGGATGATAGCGGCTTGTGCCGTTCGTCGGAAGTCCCGCGAAGGCCGCAGGCCCGCCCTGGCGGGTGCGCAATGCGTCCCTGGCGTCAGTGGAAACCGCGCCAGGCGAGGTCGGCGCCGAGCAGCAGGAGACCGACGAAGAAGCAGCGCCTGAACAGCGCCGCGCTGATCCGCTGGCGCAGCCACTGGCCGAGGAGCATCCCGCCCAGCGCCGGGACCAGGGTCAGCAGCGAGGCACCGAGCATCTGCGGTTCGAGCAGGTCGCCATGCACGCCGAGAGTGACCGCCAGGGCCAGGGTCGAGGCGCTGAACGACAGGCCGAGGGCCTGGACCAGTTCGTCGCGCTGCAATCCTAGGGCTCCCAGGTAGGGCACCGCGGGAATCACGAAAACCCCGGTGACTGCGGTCAGCGCGCCGGTCGCCAGCCCGACCAGCGGACCGGCCCAGGGCTCGTGGCGTGCCGGCAGGTGCAGCGGGATCGCGGCCAGGCCGAGCAGCGCGTAGGCCACCAGGGCCAGGCCGAGCACGCCGGTGGCCTGCCTTGGTGCGTCGCCGCCGAGCCATGCGCCGACCAGCAGGGTGCCCACGACCACCCCGAGCAGCAGGCCGGTCAGGCGCTTCATCAAGCCGAGGAAGCGCGGGCCGCAGGCGAGCTGCCAGAGGTTGGTCACCATCGACGGTACGATCAGCAGCGCCGCCGCCTGCATCGGCGGCATGGCCAGGCCGAGCAGCGCGTAGGCCACCAGGGCCAGGC